>JAKLIN010000001.1 GCA_022709585.1 Nanobdellota archaeon
AGGTTATCTCCTTCGCGCCATAAGGGAAGCTTAGTTGGTACAGGTTTCGTAGGGAGAGTTATAGTCCCTTCTCCGTATTGATAGCTGAATACCAATCAGAGGCTTTTATGGTCACATCCTTTCCAGGACAACCGGTAAAAAGTATAGGAATAACCTCTTTTTAATAGTTTTTAACGACTATAAAAGGACTACACAGCGACGATAAAAGTATAAACTATTTATTTTTATTTTCAAAATAGAAAAAACTCACAAAATTAAATTTGACCAGTTTCATTAAACTTAGCCATCAATTTCTCTACGATAACTTGAGGAGCAAATCCTTTTCTACTGCAGGCCTTTGCAAAATCATCGTAAATCTTTCTATCGATATTATAATCGATTTTCATCTTTTGTGGTCCAGGTGGATATGATGCCATAACAACCTCAAATTGATTTTATTTATAAATTTATTCAATTTCAAAGAACAAAGTATAAAAACTAAATTTAATAGATTTAACTTATGTGGCAAGATAATCTGATTACGATTGTTAATTTAACAATGGTTTACGGGATGCTTATGCAAGTTGTAAAAGGTTTCAAGGATAAAAAAAGGCATATTAATTTTCAAACAGGATTAATCACATTTATAGGATTATATGCCACAGCAATTGCATTTTTTTCATTAAATCTAATTTTCTCAGCTGTAACTGTAGTTATTAGCGGAACACTCTGGTTGATTCTTTTTATCCAAACTATTGTTTATAAAAAATAAAGAAATAATTCTAACTACTGGCGTCTAAAAGATTATCTTAACTTAACTGCTGTTCCGTAAGCAAGGGTTTCTACTGTTCCTGACAAAAGAACTGCTGTGTTGAAATCTACTTCGATAATTGCATCAGCACCCATTTCTATTGCTTGATTAATCATTCTGTTATAAGACTCGTCTCTTGCTTGATTAACCATCTCTGTGTAGGTTTTAACTTCCCCTCCAAGCATATGCTTCATTAATGCAGCAATATCTCTAACAAAATTCTTAGCTCTTACTGTACTGCCCATAACAATCCCCATTATTTTCACCACTTTCTTCCCAGGAACTTCTGAACCAGTTGTAACAATTATTTGTTTCATCTTCTCTTTTTCTTAGATTTAGTTGATTTTAATTTAACAGGCTTATTTTTTCTAACTTTTTCAATTTGTTCAATTTCATCTTCTTCTCTATTGAAAAAGATTATTATTCCGAATACAAAAAGAGCACCACCTAATATTTTTGATAACGAAAAAAACATCCATAATCCAACTAAGCTTACTAATCCTCCAATCACCACTCGTATATGCATAAATAAATTAAAAGAAATCTATTAATAAATTTATTGTTCTATTCTTTCTGCTTTACCATCTTCAACAAGAATTTCTACAATCTGACTCGGAAGATTCGCAATCTGCCCTTTTTTAAAACCGCCTAATTTTTCTCCATCTGGCCCGATGAACTCTTCAACATCTGTTTTAAATGAAACCATTTCATTCTTGAAGGTGTCTGCTTTTCCATTAAGAAGCTCAATAAAATTTCTATCTGACTTTTCCAAGCATTTCATCAAATCTTCAAACAATTCTTTCTCAAAGTCAAGCATATTATCAAAATCTCGTTTGGAAATCCCGATTTCAGAAGCCACTAAAATCAAATTCAAAATTTTCTTTCTTCTTCTAAGCATAAGCTCTTTGAAAAGAGTAAGAGCGTTCTCCAGCTGTTTTTTAGTTTTTATATTTGAATCTGAAAAAGAATCTTCTTCTTTTGAAAACATCTCTTTTTTTTCTTTCATATACTCTGAAAAGTCATAAATAAAATTCTTAGGTAATTCTTGTAACTGTTCAGAGTATTTCTCTTTCCTAGTTGCATCATAAATATCGCTATAAGTTATCATAATTTCACCAAAGTATAAGCGTTTTTAATAATTGTTATTCTAAAAAAAGAAGAGTTCAAATGTATTAAATTATCTGATAAACTTAGCTTTCTTTAACATTTCACCCGCAACCATTCTTCCCAAATTTCCAGTTCTTGCTTCTCTTTCAGAGAATTTTCTTCCAATCACTCTTGGGCCTTCAACTTCTCCATCTTTGAAAACCGGCTTTTTCTTAACTTGAGGAATTGAACGATTGCTATCATAAAAAAGCACAGGCACAGGTTCAGCAGAATGAGCTTTTATTTTTGAAACAGTGGAATGATCTGCTGTGACAACTAAGTTTATATTATTTGGAGGCAAAAATCTTTTTAAGAATTTGAACAAATTTGCATCAATATACTCAATCATATCTCTTTTTTCAAAAGGTTTATTATCATGCCCAGGCAAATCTGTTTCTTTTAAATGAATGTAAAAATAATCATACTTTTTATGATATTT
The DNA here is from genome assembly GCA_022709585.1 of Nanobdellota archaeon. Lineage (GTDB taxonomy): Archaea > Nanobdellota > Nanobdellia > Pacearchaeales > GW2011-AR1 > JAKLIN01. Next base: position 2,376 of record JAKLIN010000001.1, read on the forward strand.
TTTAATATATTTTATTGCATTTCTGCAAGCAAGCTTCAATCCATCATATAAATTTCTGTAAACATCGATATCTTTTATTCCAGGATAATTAAATCCGTAAATACCCATTCCAGAAACCTTTGCAATTCCTTTTTCCAGAGGCATATAACCCAGTGCCATCCAATTTCTGTATAACTTTAATTTTGGTTTGTCAACACCTGCTCCTCTGAATAACATATAATTTGCAGGCATTAAACCTCTTCTTTTTCGTTCAATATTAATGGGATGATCTTTCAATGTTTCGTAAACTAAATCAAAAAATTCATTTACAACGTTGCAAGTGTAAGGACTAACTTCATCTTTTGTGTTCAAGGGTTTTGACCTTTGAATCTTCATTACTTCGGTTGCTTTTCCATCAACATAAGTCATATCGTTTCCAGAAATTGAAGAAGAAAATGTTCCTCTGAAAACTAAAACTCCTCTATAACCAACAGTATGCTTGAATTCAAACTTAATTGGGAAATTAATTGAATTAATTGCTTTTTCAAGTGCTTTTGCTTCTTTATCAAAAAGCATTCTCCCGGCTCTTCTATCAATAATATTTCCTTTTTCCAAACTATCAATTGTTGCAAAATTAACTCGCAAAGCTAAGTCTCCTTTAGACAAATCAATATCTGCTCCGCGAGCTTCAAGTTGCCCTCTGGAACTTAATGAAATATCATTATCAAAAATAGAAAGCACAGCTTCATCTGATGCAGGTGCATATCCAGGTTTAACAGGATACAAATAACCCAATTCCCCTCGTGTTGCAAAAAAATCCATATTAGGGGTTTTAGCTGCCTCTAAGGGTGTTTTTCCTTTAAGAACATCGCAAGGCATGTCTCCAAGCCCATCCATTATCACCAATATTCCTTTCATATTAAAAGCTACGAGTTTAACTTTATAAAGATTTTTTCAATAGGATGATATTTATAAATTATCCACGCCTAACAAAAATATGTTTAAATCATTAAAAGAAAGGCTTCAAAGTTGGGCAAAAAACTTCTCGAAAAAGAAGCAAGATGAAGAAGAGTTAGAAGAAACTGAAGAAAAACCAGCAAAGCAATCAAAAAAAGACAAGAAAGCTGAAAAATCCGCTAAGAAGCAAAAAACTAAGAAAGAAAGAAACAAACCAGACAACAGGAAAGGCAAAAAAGACAAGAAATCCAAAGGCAGAAAACAAGAACAAAAAATTGAAGAAGAACAACAAGAAATAGAAGGATCGCCTGGAGAACAAGAAGCAGAAAATATTGAAGAAAAAGAAACCGAGCAAACAGAAGCTCCAAAAAGATTAGGATTTTTCCAAAGGTTTCGTGAAAAGATTGGAAAAGTAAAAATATCTGAAAAAGACTTTGAAGAGTACAAAGATGACTTGGAAATGCTTCTTTTAGAAAATAATGTTGCGTTAGAAGTCACTGAAAAAATAATTGAAACACTCAAAGAAAAATTAATTGACAAAGAATTTCCAAAAAAAGATCTATTAAAAGAGATACAAAATGTGCTAAGAGAAATTATTGAAGAAGTTTTAGTTGAACCTTTTGATATTCTTCAAGCAATCAAAGACAAAAGAAAAACAGGGAAGCCTTATGTTATTCTTTTCTGCGGAATAAATGGAAGCGGAAAAACAACAACAATAGCGAAAGTTGCTGAAATGCTGAAAAAGCAAAAAATTTCCTGCATTCTTGCAGCAGGCGACACATTCCGAGCAGCTTCAATTGAACAATTAAAAAAGCATGGAGAAAGACTAAATATAGAAGTTGTTGCAAATGAATACGGTTCTGATCCTGCTTCTGTTGGATTTGATGCGATAAAAGCTGCAACTAAAAATAAAATTGATTGCGTTTTAATTGATACCGCAGGAAGAATGCACACTGCTAAAAATTTATTAAAAGAAATTGAAAAAATTGCGAGAGTTTGCGCTCCAGACACAAAAATCTTTGTTGGAGAATCTATAACTGGAAATGACGCTTTAGAACAAGTAAAAGGATTTGACGAATCAATTGGAATAGACGGAATAATTCTTACAAAAGCGGACATTGATGAAAAAGGCGGAACAGCTCTTTCTGTAGGTTATGTTACAAAAAAGCCGATTTTGTTTTTAGGAACAGGACAAGAGTATCATGAGATTGAACTCTTCAACAAAAAGAAGTTTACAGACAGTTTGGGAATTTAACTGAATCCCCTAAAAAGCTTCTAATTCTAATAAAACGCAAAACTTAATAATCCTTTAAAAGCTCTTAAAAACATGCTAGAAAAACTCGGACAAGCATTAAAGAAAGCCACAGATAAGATAGCTAATGCTATATTTCTTGACAAAAATTTAGTGGATACTATTGTCAGAGAGCTTCAAAGAGCACTTATAGAAGCAGATGTTAACATTGCGCTTGTAAAAGAGTTAACAGACACAATCAAAAAAGCAGCTTTTGATGAAAGAATAAAGGGAATTGAAAAAAAAGAGCACTTAATCAAGGTTCTTCATGATGAGCTTGTGAAGATTCTTGGGGGTTATCATCAGATTACTTTGAAAAAAGAGCAAAACAGAATCATGCTGCTCGGACTTTATGGTTCAGGAAAAACAACAACAATCGCGAAACTTGGAAATTATTATGCCAAACGTGGAAAAAAAGTTGCTTTGATTGGATTAGATGTTCATCGTCCAGCAGCTTTTGAACAGCTACAACAGCTTGCTGAAAAAAATAATCTTAATTGCTTTGTAAAAAAAGATGAAAAAGACCCTGTTAAGTGCTATAAATTATTATACAAAGAAAATAAGCTTGCAGAATATGATGTTTTACTTGTAGACACAGCAGGAAGACACACTTTAGATGACGATTTAATCAAAGAGATAAAAGCATTAGACAAAGAAGTGAAACCAACTGAAAGCATTTTAGTTATTCCAGCAGATATTGGACAAGCAGCTAAAAAACAAGCTAAAGAGTTTCGTGATGCTGTAAAAATTTCCGGAATAATCATAACTCGTATGGATTCAAGTGCAAGAGGAGGAGGCGCATTGACAGCTTGCGCAGAAGTGAAAGACGGAGCAGGTGTTTATTTCATAACAACAGGTGAAAAAATCAATGATCTTGAAGAGTTTAATCCGGAATCATTCTTATCAAGACTTTTAGGGATGGGCGATTTGCAAGCGCTTGTTGAAAAAGTTAAATCAGTTACAGATGAAGGCAAGCAAAAAGAGATCCTTGCCAGAGTCGAGCAAGGAAAATTAACTTTAGATGATGTTGTTGAGCAAGTGAAATCGATGAATTCTCTTGGAGGATTTGAAAAAATAAAATCAATGCTTCCTGGATTTGGAAAAGTTGATGTTCCAGATGAGCTTATGCAAAATCAGCAAGGAAAAATTGCAAAATGGGAGCATATCATCAAGTCTATGACTAAAGAGGAAAAAGAAAATCCAGAACTATTGCAAAAACAAACTTCCAGAATAAACAGAATTGCAAAAGGAGCAGGAGTTACAAACAGTGAAATTCGAGCACTTCTCAAGCAGTATGATTTGCTTAATTCTATGGTAAAAGAAGGTATTGGAACAGGTGCTGGAGCAGGAGAAGGAGCAATGTTCAGCCAAAAACAGCTTCAAAAGATGATGAAGAAATTTGGCAAAAAAATGAAGTTTTAATTATTCTCTAACAAGATAAAATTAACATGAAAAAAGAAAAAATAATTCAACAAGGAGCAGAAGCAGTTATAATCCAAAAAGAAAATGAAATCATCAAAAGAAGGATTCCCAAATCTTATAGAATAAAAGAGCTTGATGAAAAAATAAGGAAGCACAGAACCCGCTCTGAATCAAAAATTCTTGAAAAAGCCAACAAAATAGGTTTTTCTCCAAGATTAATTTCCACAGATGAAAAAAATAAAGAAATAGTAATGGAATTTATTCAAGGAAAAAAGCTTTCTGAACAGCTTGAAAAATTTTCATTTGTTGAACAAAAACAGATTATGGAAACAATTGGAAAAAACATTGGAAAATTGCACTCTCAGAATATTATTCACGGAGATTTGACTTTGGCAAACATGATTTTAAAGTCATTAAAAGACGTATTCTTTATTGATTTTGGACTAAGTTTCATAAGCCAAAAAATTGAAGATTGCGCTGTGGATTTGCATTTATTCAAAGAGTCATTAAAAGCAAGTTATCCTGAAAAATCCCAAGAGTTGTTTCATTCTGTAATTCAAGGTTACACTTCAATACCTCCTGCCAACAAAAACAAAACACCTCTTGTTCTTCAACAGCTAGAAAAAGTCGAAAGGCGTGGAAGATATAAACACTGAAAAATTAATTCAGAATATTTATATATCAAAAGTGCATTAAACTTTTATGGTGACAGCTTTTGCTTATAGTGGTAAATCTTTAAAGAAAATAAAAGGTGAAGAAATTAAAGAGTATCTCAAGAAGAAACAAAATTCTGTTTGGCTTCCATTAACAGAACCTTCCAATGAAGTTTTTGTTTTATTAAAAGACGTTTTTAAAATTCACCCAACTACCATTGAAGATATGTTTTCTGAACAGACCCGAGTAAAGTATGAAGAATTTGAAGACTATAAAGTGGTCATTTTTAATGGAATAAAAGAAATTAAAAAAAGTTCTGTTGAAATTTACAACATTTCTTGGGTAATTGGAGAAAATTTTATTATCACAGTTCATTCTGAAAAAGAAGAAACAATAAAAGAACTATTAAAAAACGAAAGAAAAATAGAATCTCTTCTTGCAAGAGGCGAAGGCTCACTCGCTCATTATCTTTTAGATAAAGAAGTCGATAAATATCTTCAAATAAAATTAGAAGCAAACGAAGAATTAAAAAAACTTGAAAAAGAGTTTTTATCTTCACAAAACCGAGAAATCTTAACTCGCATTTATTCAAAAGAATTAATTTACCTTGAACTAAGACAGCTTTCCGAAGCAGTAACAGATATTTGTTCTAGTTTGATTAAACTTTCTGGAGACAGCCAATCAGATTTGCTCCGTCCCTACTTTATGGATGTTTATGATCATGCTATAAAAACCACTCAGGGTTATGAGTCTATGTTAAAAAGAATTGATGGAATGACAAACATGTATGCTACAATTGCAAACATGAAAACTAATGAAGCAATGCGTTCTTTAACAGTCATAACTGCAATTATGATGCCTTTAACAGTCATAACAGGATTTTATGGAATGAACATAAAACTGCCGATTCAAGAGCATCCTTTTGCATCAGCTGCGGTTTCTGGAGGAATGTTTTTTATTATTGTCTTGATGATGATAATCTCAAAGAAAATGGGGTGGATTTCTCCAAAGAAAAATAAAGATATTCTTGACAAGTTTTCTTAATCCATCAAAGGATCTTTAATTAATAAAAAGTATCTTCCATTATCTTTGTTTGGAAGATAATTCCTTGAAGCTTCTTGAACCTGTTGCGAAGTTAATTGATTATATCCTTCTAAATACTGCTCAGGAGTAAGACCAGAATCTAATAAAATTTTAATCGCTTTTAGATGCCCCTCGCTTGAATCAAATGTGCTCGCAAGAGCATACCGCGTATTTTTTCTTATAGAATTCAAAGAATCTTCAGAAATTCCTTCTTTTTTTAAAGATTCAAATGCTTGGAAGAGAGTGTCCACTCCTTCATCAATTCTTTTCGCTGGAACAGCTGCAGTTACTTCAAAGATTCCCGTGTTATATGAACTTGCGTAGTTACAACTAGTACAATAGGAAAGCCCGGATTCAAGCCCAAATTTTTTGTAGAACTGAGAAAATGGGCCTTTTCCCAAAAAGGTGGCTATAGTGTGCAAAGCACATCTATCTGGATGCTCTTCTGGAGGAACTACCACAGAGAGTAAAATATCTGCTGCACTTTCTTCAGGGGAAAAATTATTCAAAAGCTCTTTTGCAGGAGCACGGATAACTGTTTTAAAAGGAAGTTCTGACAGAGGAGGAAATGTTCTTCTTGTATTTTCTCCCGGTTTTTCATTTCCGAAGTAATGATTAATTAATTCTGAATCATTTTTTGGTAAATTTCCTGCTAAAATTAAATCAAAGTTATTTGGATGGAACCCTCTTTGATAAAAATTTTGAAGTGCCTCGACATTTGCATTTTTTATTACATCTTCCTTACCCAAAACAAATTTTCCAAGAGGATGCTCTCGATAAATGACTCGGCTATATTCTCTTGCTAAAGGTCCGTGGTGATTAGTTCCCATTTCCACTAATTCCCTTAAGACTCTTTTTCGTTCTCCCTCGACTCTTTCTTGATCAAAAGTTGGATGGAATGCTTGTTGGGATACTAAACTAAGCCAGTTCTCAAAATCTTCAGGAAGAAATCTCCCTAAAAAAGAGATTCTACCAATATTTGTTTGGGCATTATAATATCCTAAAGAAGGTATAATTCTTTCTAAGTCTGAAGAAGAATGCTTTTCGGTTCCAGCTGTGACTAAACAATGCTCTAAATAATGAGCTAATCCTTCTTCACCTTCCTTTTCATTGCAAGCCCCATAATTAGCTCTTAATTCTGCGTTGATTAATCCTGAAGGAATTCTTTGCTTAGCTACAACTAATCCATTTTCTAAGGAATATTTTTCAAATCCGTCATCATGCCTTTCCATAAAAAAGCGCGGTAATGAAGCTATTTAAATCTTATTATAGTTACTACTCAGGAGTTAGAATAATTAAATAGTTTTCTTATTTTCAAAAAAACAGAATAAGATTAATTTATAAATAGCCCTACCAGGATTCGAACCTGGGTCTTGGCCTCCAAAGGGCCACATTCTTGACCACTGAACTATAGGGCTTTCACAAGCTACTCAAAACTGCAAAAATAAAACCTAATCTTTATTTAAAAACTCTTTCATAGAATAATTCTCGGTTAACCTCTTCTTTTCCTAAGTCTAAACCTAAAAGTCTTTTCAAGCTAAATGGGCGATATTTTTCGCCGATTAAAACAGCTGCGAGTTTCTTGTATTCTTCAGCTCCTTTTGAATGGGGCTTGTGCTTGGAAAAAGGAGTGAACTTGGAAATAGAATTAACAACTTCTTCATCTTCTGGAATAACTGCTAAAACAGGCACATCCAATGTGTCTTCAATCTCTTTTATTGTTAATTCAAAAGACTTGCCATAAACTTTATTCAAAATTAAGCCATCAATTTTTACACCTCTTCTTCGAGCATGAACAATTGCTTTTAACGTTGAACTAAGAGTCGGATAATCGGGAGTTGTAACCACAATCAGCCTATCTGAAGCCATCATCACTGCAAGAGTTTCATCGTTAAGAGCCGGAGAAGAATCGATTATAATAAAATCATAATCTTGCTTCAATGGTTTTAATTTATTCTTTAATCTAAGAGGATTTATTTGTTTATCAAAAAAGATTGAAGCAGGAATCAAATCAAAATAATCTAAATGTTGAATTGCAGATTTCGCAGTTTTAGAACCTTCAAGAACATGATGCAAACTCACTTTAGGATCAACAACTTTCAAGTGCATTCCCAGATTTGGAGCAGAGAGATTAGCATCCACTAAAAGCACTTTTCTTTGGAAATCACTTATTGCAGCCCCCAAAGAACTGACAACAGAAGTTTTACCAACTCCTCCTTTTAAGCTAAGAATTCCCAGAATATCACCCTCTTTTCCCTTCCCCTCTTTTTCCATAATAGAATCATATAGAGAGAATTTAAATATTTTTCATACAGCAAGATTTAAAAAAGCATTTCGCAATCTACTACCATGCCAAAAAAAGCAAGCTCAAAAAAAGCAAAGAAAGCTGAAAAAACAGAAGAAAAAGCTGAAAAAGTGAAGCTTTCTGCAGAAGAATTTGAAAAGAAAGTTATAGAATTAGCTAAAGAAGGTTTAACCTCTGAAAAAATTGGGGAAAAGCTTAGAAAGCAAGGAATTCACTCAAAAGAATACAACAAAAAGATTTCTAAAATACTTAAAGAAAAGAACCTTTACAAAAACCCTGATTTAAAGAATATTGAAGAAAAATTAGGAAGAATTGATAATCACTACGCAAGAAATAAGCAAGACAAAAAAACGTTGAAATCTAGAGAAAGAATACAGGGAAAGTTAAGACAGTTGAAGAATTATTTTTCACGCCAATCAAATTAATATTAAATTAGTTTCTTTAATTTAAAATGGAAGAAGAGGTATCAATTGGCAAAAGTGAAAGCACTGATTTTGTAAGTCTTAAAGAAGCAATAAATTATCTTGCTGAAAGGTTTCAAAAGCAGTCTGAAAAATCTCCGGTCCATGTTGTAAGCCATTTTGACACAGATGGAATAACTTCTGCTTCAATCATCACTAAATGTTTACAGAGAGATGATGTGGAATTTGATTTGACAATTTTAAAAAGTTTAACACCTGAAATAATTTCCACGCTTCCAAAAGAGGGAATTTTATTTTTCTTGGATTTAGCTTCAAACTCTTTGGATATCTTAGCAACACTTAACCAGCAAGTGTTCATATTGGACCATCACGAAGTAAGCCAAGAAATTCCAGAAAATGTGACTATTGCAAATCCTAGACTCCAAGAATCCAATGAAGAAATAAGCAGTGCGGGATTATGTTATCTTTTTGCAAAAAAAATAAGTTCAGAAAATAAAGATTTAGCGCCTCTTGCAATTGTTGGAATGGTTGGAGACTCAATTGAAACAATCAGTTTGAACAATAGCGAAATCGCCCGTGATTCTGAAGTTATTATTAAAAAAGGATTAAAGATTTACCCATCCACTCGCCCAATTAATCGTGCTTTGGAGTTCAGTTCAAGCCCTTATATTCCTGGAGTTACTGGAGATAGAGAAGGAGTTGTACAATTATTACGGGATGCAAAAATTGAAAGAGACGATGGAAAATACAAAAATTTAATTGAATTAAGCGAAGAAGAAATGACAAGAATTGTTACTGCAATTATGCTTAAAACAATGAAAAAAAGCGAAGAAGGAATTATTGGAAATATTTTCTTGATTAAGCAATTCAATCAATTAGAAGACGCAAGAGAATTAAGTGCTAAAATAAATGCAACAAGCAGATTAGGCGAGCCTTACAAAGCAGTGCTTTATTGTTTGGGACAAGCGGATGCAAAAAAGAGTGTTGAAAACATGTATGCTAAATACAAACAATTCATAATCTCAGGTTTAAAGAAAGTTGAAAAATTGGAAAAAGCAGAAGGAAAAGGATATTTGATAATCAATGCAAAAAATGAAATAAGCGATGCAATCATAGGAGTTATTGCAAGCATTCTTTCTCATTCTTCTGTTTACGAAGAAGGAACCATTATTGTGGCAATGTCTTATTCTGAGGAAAAAAAGATAAAAGTTTCTGGAAGAGCTGTCGGAAAAACGAATAGAAATTTAAGGGAAATCTTTGAAAGAGTCACCTTAAATATTGGCGGAGAATTTGGAGGGCACCCTCAAGCAGCAGGGTGCATCATTGATTCCATGAGAGAACAAGAATTTATTGAAACAATTAAAAAAAGTTTAGAAATTGAATTAGTTAAAATAAATCCTAGTCCAGTTAATCCTCAAGAAAATCAATCTCAAAACCTTTAAAACCCCTTATTCTATCCTTAATTTATGGAACTTGAAGAAGGAAACAATGTGCTCTGCACTGTTGATAAAATAATAGGAACAACTGTATTTGTAAAGATAGAAAACAATGGAGAAGGAACAATAATCACGAGTGAAATTGCTCCAGGAAGAATAAGAAACATCAGGGATTATGTTGTCCCAAAAAAGAAAATTGTTTGCAAAATTTTAAGAATTTCTGGAGACAGAATTGATTTATCTTTAAGAAGAGTCACTCCAAAAGAAAGAAAAGAAGTTTTAGAAGAATACAGTGAAGAAAAAAGCTATGAAAGCATAATCAGAAGATTCTTGGAAAACAAAGCTGAAGAAGTTTTAACTAAGATTAAGCAAAAAGGGAGAATTTATGATTTCATTGAAGAAGCCAAAGAGGATGCAAAAGAGTTTGAAGCTTTAGCGGGAAAAGAACTAGCTAAAAAAATCTTAGATATTGTCAAAACTGAAAAGAAAAAATCAATTGTTGTAAAAAAAGAGATTTGTTTAAGAACAACAAATCCAGAAGGACTGAATGAAATAAAAAAACTTTTTGAAGGAATCAAAGATGCAGAAATAAATTATATCTGCGCAGGCAAGTATTCCTTGAAAATAGAGTCAAGCGATGCTAAAAAAGCAGACACTAGACTAAGAGAAATCATCTCTGAGATTGAAAAGAAAACAAAAAAACACGATTTCGAATTCTCTGCTCTTTAATCTAAACCGAATAATTAGTGAGTATTATAAAATGGTAATTTCCGAGGATGTTTTAAGATTTAGTATCATAAAGCTTAAAAACCAGAACAGGCATCTGAGTATATGAAAAAGATAAAACTATTCCGCCCAGTGGATCCAATAAAAAAAGCAGACATATTCAGAGTAAGATTAATTGGAATTATATTCAATCCAAGAACCAGAAAAATCCTTCTTGAGAAGAACACCGGGGAAAAAGAGTTTAGTTTTCTTGATGGAGGATTAAGGCACAATGAGGAATTAGACAAAGCATTGAAAAGGATGATTCTTGAAAAAACAGGATTCAAGGTGCACAACTTAGGGGCAGTTTATGCAGAGAATATGCTTCCTGAAAGGCACAAATTGAAATTGTATTTCTTGTGCGAAGCAACAGAGGGAACTCAAAAGATAGGCCCAGGAGTAGATGCATTAAAATGGATTTCCCCAAAAGACACAGAAAAAACAATAAAAGAAAAGATTTCTCCAAGATTAAAAGAATATCTTTCTAACTTAGCTTAATTCTCTGAGCAAGTTTAAAGTAAGATTTACGAATATTAAAATGAAACTCAAATTTTTTATTGATTCCAAGAAAAAGAAAGTTTACACTCTTCAAGAAGAGAAAGAAAACAAAAAAACTCAGGATGCTCATTACAAGTTTATTAAGTTCAAAGACAGAGCTGAACAAGAAGACAATTTGCAAGAGTCAGATTAAGTTAATGTTGCTTGCTTTTCATCAATCAAAGCTTGCCCGTATTCTCCATCATAACCCGGGATAACTTTTATTTTTCCTTCGCGATTTTTCAAAATAAGCTCAACAAGTTTTTCACTGCATTTCACAAGAAGTTTTTCTTTAGGGATTTTCAATAAAACGTCTAATTCATTTTTAAACTCGGAGATGACTTGATCGTAAACACTCCAAGATTTTTTACTTTCCAAAGGGCTGCTTTCTGCAAGAGAGATTAATTCTTGCAAAGGAACAATCTTGAAATATTCTTTTGCACTGCCCGGTTTAAATCCTTTAGGATGAGCTGCAATTTCTTCAACTCTGTACTCCACTCCAATAGTCATTTGCTTTCCGCAAACAGGACATTTTCCATTAAGTTGCTTGGTTTTTTCAGGAGAGCAGGAAAAATTACAATTTCTATGTCCATCCCAGTGATATTTTCCGTATTCTGGAGGTGTTTCAATTGTGCCTGCTAATCCTCTGCCTGTGCGAATTGCGCGAACAATATTTTCATAGCTTAATTCAGGAATATCAAATATTGTCGCTTCTCTTCCAATTCTAAAAGGCCAAAAGCTGTGAGCATCTGAAAAGCTGACAACTTTAACTTTGCCTGAAGCAATCTCAGGGAATCTCCAAAGCATTTCAGGGTCAGCACTCATTCCTGATTCAACAGCATAAATTTTATCTGTCTGATTTCCAAAACATTCTTTTAAAGAATTAAACCCAGACTTGCTTCCGAATATTCCAAAATAAGGAGTCATGCAATGTGCAGGAATAATCTCAATTAAATCGTCAATTTTTTTCAAATCTTCAACAAATTGTTCTGCATCAATTCCAAAAATAGGCCTACCATCATAATCAATTCTTCCTTTAGAAGAAACGTATTCTGTAAATTTATCTGCAATTTTTTCATTTGGAACAAGAACAACGAGATGAACAGCTCTTCCTTTTCCTCCTCTGCTGTACATTAAACTAATTTCAGTTTGCCATAAAAAAGCAACTTTTCTATTTTTAGTCCAAAGAATTCCTTTATCATCCTCAGTTAGTTTTTCTGCGATTTCTTTTCTGTAAATTGGATGTTGAAAATCACCTGTTCCAATTAAATTAAGCCCTTTTGTTTTTCCATAATTTTCAAGGTTTTCTATACTTAAATTTTTAGAAGTCGCACGAGAATGACGAGAATGCACATGCAGGTCTGCAATTATTTCAGCCATAAAATATTGAAAAGATTTGCTTTTAATAATTTAACTTTTCTTGTAAAATTTTACTACTTAACCGAACCAAATAAGTATGTTCAACACAAAACAAAACTTTATAAAATCTAAAAGGTAGCTTTAAACAATGACTGAAAAAACTCTTGTATTAATCAAACCAGATGCAGTTAAAAAAAGCATTTGCGGAAAGATTCTTTCTAAGTTTGAAGATGCTGGATTGAAAATTGTTGGAATAAAGATGGTTTGGGCAGATGAGAATCTTGCAAGAAATCATTATTATTTAGATGAAACCTGGGCAAGAAGCGTTTACGAGAAAAAAAAGAAAAGTTGCGAGGAACAAGGTAAAGACTTTCCTTGCAAAGACCCCTTGGAAGTTGGAAAACAGATTCAATCTTGGAATGTGGAATATTTAATGGAAGGCCCAGTAATAGCAATGGTGCTCGAAGGAAATTATGCTGTTGAAATTGTAAGAAAACTCGTTGGTTCAACAGAACCGAAATCATCTGCTCCTGGAACAATTAGGGGAGATTTTGCTTCAACAGAATCATATGGACTTGCAGATTATGAAAAAAGAGTTTTAAGAACATTAGTTCATGCTTCAGACTCCCCAGAAAATGCAAAAAGAGAAATTGCTTTGTGGTTTAATATTGATGAATTGCATTCCAATTACAAAACAATTCATGATTTCCTTTTAAGAGAATACCACCCAGAAGACTAAATTCCGATTAAGTTAAGTTTTTAATACAACCGAATTCTGATAATATGGAGTTAGCATAAAAATAACTAACTTAAACAAGCCCCTATAGTTAAGTGGATATAATGACTCCTTGCGGAGGAGTTGTCCGAGGTTCGAATCCTCGTAGGGGCGTGTAAAAAATTCTGAATAAATTGGCGTGAAATAAAAAAATGAAAATTGGATATCCTTGCATAAACAACACTTTGAAGTGCACTACAAACAGCACATTTAGGCTTGCCTCTTATTCTGAGGAAAATTTAAAATTGAAAATAGAAAACAATTTAAAATGTTTGAAAAAAGTTTTAGAGTTTAATAAAGAGAATAATATTGAATTTTTTAGAATAAGCTCAGATTTAATTCCGTTTGCTTCTCATGAAATAAACCAATTTAATTGGCAAGAGCATTTCAAAAAAGAACTTCAAGAAATAGGAGATTTCATCAAAGAAAATAACTTCAGAATTTCCATGCATCCAGACCAATTCGTGCTTATCAACAGTCCAAACAAAGAAATTGTAAAAAGAAGCATAGATGAATTAAACTACCATTGCGAGGTTTTAGAGGCAATGCATTTAGACAATTCTGCTAAAGTCCAAATTCATGTTGGAGGCATTTACAACAACAAACCAGAAGCTATGCAAAGATTCATCGAAAATTACAATAAGCTTCCAGAGAAAATCAAAAAAAGGCTTTGCATTGAGAATGATGACAGACTTTTCAGCTTGAAAGATTGTTTGCAAATTCATAAAACAACGCAAATTCCAATTATTTTTGATTTCTTTCATCATGAATGCTTAAACAATAAAGAACCAACCAGCGAGGCGGTTAAACTGGCTTCACAAACCTGGAAAAAACAAGATGGAATTTTAATGGCAGATTACAGCAGCCAAGAAAAAGATGAAAGAAAAGGCAAGCATGCTGAAACAATAGACTTAAAAGATTTTCAAGAAAAAATAAATCAAGCTAAACAAAATAAAAATTTAGACTTTGACGTGATGCTTGAAATAAAAGACAAAGAAAAAAGCGCAATCAAAGTTATTAAAGAATTAATAAATCATTAAATTCCTAATTTGTCTGCGATAGTGTCTGCAGCAACAATCTCAGGAACAATAACCACTTTTGCCCCTGCTCTTTTGAGTTTAGAAACAAGAGACTGGCTTTCGCATCTTGAATGTATTTCAATTTTAGAATTCAATTCTTTTGCGGTGAGGGTAATCAAAATATTTTGTTCTGTTTTAGGAAGGGTGAGTATTATTTTTGAAGCTTTTTCAATTCCAGCTCGTTTAAGAACATCTTCATTCAAAGCATCACCCTCAATGAAAACATATTTGCTTTTTCTTAAGCAGGCAGTAGCTTTAGGGTCAGACTCAATTATAATAAAATCTTTTTTCTTTTTAGCGAGATTTTGCGCAATTTCTTCACCGACTCTTCCCCCTCCAACAATGATAATATGATTCTTCATACTTTCCATTTTAGCAGAATAGAATCTTGTTTTTAAATACTTTTTCAGGCTGCCTTCAAGAACCATGTCTGCAAAGCTCCATAGCACCCACCAAATTAAAAAAACACCAACAAGAGCTAGGAAAATTTCTAATATTCTTTCAGGAGTTGTGCTATCTGGATGAAACATAACCGCAAGAGTTTGAAAAGTTCTAATAAAAGCATCTTTGAAAGTTTTTTCTGAAATTAATCTAAAACTGATTGTTCCAAAAAGAATTAACAAGATGATAATCCAAACGAATGATTTTAATCTTCTAGGAAATTCTTCTACTTCTTTAGGAATTTTTGAACGAGACATTTTTTCACCTCTTTGTTATCTTAATTGATTTAATTTTTATTTTTATTATCTTAAATTTATTTTAATCATATCTGCCCAGGCTTTTGCTTTTTCAATTTCTCCTGGAAAAAGAGGGCCGCTTTGTCCTTTAACATAAAATGCTTGAGGTTTTATCACAATATCTGCACCAACTTCTTCAAGTTTTTTTGAAATTTTAGCTGCCGCATCACCATGAATAAAAAGTTTAACACGAGTATCAAAACTCGCAGCTTTAACCCCTTTTAATTCTCCAGGTTTAAGGCTATTTAAAAAAGTTTGAATTTTTTCATAAGGCATCCATCCTAAAATCGGGCTTCCAACAATCAAAAGTTTAACACCCTTAAGATAGCTCATGTCAAAAGAATCAATTGAAATTGCTTTTGATTCTTCCCCTAGCTGTCTTGCAATTCTTTCAGCAATAACTCGAGTGTTTCCAAAATGCGAATAGTATATTACCAAAGATTTCATATAATAAGAATATGCAAAAGAGATTATAAAATTATCTTAATGCTAAGAAATCAAGAATTAATTAGCTAACCCTGCTTTTCTTCTCAACTCTCCAGCTTTGTCGGTTTTTTCCCATGAAAATCCCGCTCTTCCGAAATGCCCATAGCTAGCTGTTTTTTCATAAATTGGTTTTTTCAAATCTAAATATTGTATAATTGCTTTTGGGCGCAAATCAAATGTTTCTAAAACAACTTGTCTGATTTTTTCTTCTGGAACTTTGTTAGTATTAAAACAGTCTATATGAACTGAAACAGGCCTAGCAACTCCAATGGCATAACTAATTTGAATTTCGCATTTATCTGCGAGTTTTGCGGCAACAATATTTTTAGCGATATGCCTTGCAATATATGCCCCGCTTCTGTCCACTTTTGAAGGATCTTTTCCACTGAAACAACCACCGCCCACTCTTCCAACTCCACCATAACTGTCTACGATTATTTTTCTTCCAGTTAATCCAGTATCTCCCTCAGGCCCACCAATAACAAATCTTCCTGTTGCATTAATATGAATCTTAGTTTGTTTGTCAATTAATTTTCCGCAAGTAGGTACAATAACTTTTTTGTAAATTTCTTTTCTTAGTTTATTTTCACTAACTTGTTTTTTATGCTGCTGTGCAATAACAACTGTATCAATTCTTTTTGGTTTTCCATTTTCATACTCCACGGTAACTTGAGTTTTTCCATCTGGTCCAAGTCCGTGATTAAATGCTCCGGATTTTCTAAAATCCGCAAGTGCTTTTGCAAGTTTATGAGCAAAAATAATTGGCATGGGCATTAATTCAGGTGTTTCATTGCAAGCAAAACCATACATCATTCCCTGGTCTCCTGCACCTTGCTCTTTTTCATCGCCATTTGTTTTTTCATCCACTCCTCGAGAAATATCTGGGCTTTGCGAGTGAATACTTACCCAAACACCTGCATCTTCGTAATCCATTCCAAATTCAGGGTCATTATAACCAATCCTTTTCAAAGTCTCTCTTACAGTTTGGTGAATGTCCACAAAACCCTCAGTTGTAACCTCTCCTGCAACATGAACACTTCCAGTTGTTACAAGAGTCTCGACTGCAACTCTAGAATTAGGATCTTGTGCAATTAATTTATCTAAAATTGCGTCAGAAATTTGGTCGCAGATTTTATCTGGATGTCCTTCGGTTACAGACTCTGAAGTTATGTAAGTTTTCATTTGAAGATTAAAATTTGAAGGTTTATAAAAATTTATTTTTTTAGATTTAATTGATTTAGTCTTTTTCTTTGGAATCGTCTTTCAACCCACCTTCACTGAGATAAAAGATTGTTTCATTGTCTGGCAAATTAGGACTATCAATCAACTTTGCAACTCTTGAGTCTTTTTTACCTCTTCTTAAATAAATTCTATAAGTTGAGGCATGTGCAACAATGTTTCCTCCGACAGCTACAGTTGGATCTCCAAACATTTGTGCTGGATTTGCCATAACCTGGTTTGTAACATAAATTGCTAAGTTGAATTGCTCTGCAAGCTTCATTAAATTGTGAATATACTGATTAAGTTTTTGCTGTCTGTCTGCTAATTGACCTCTTCCAGAGAATTCAGCTCTGAAGTGTGCTGTTAAAGAATCTACAATAATCAATTTAATTGGCTCTCCTTCTTTAATCATCTCCGCAATTCTATCTAAAAGCAAAATCTGATGATCTGAATTGAAAGCACGAGCAACAAGTATGTTTTTCAATACTTTTTCAGGATTTGCTCCAAGAGCTTCAGAAATCTGTTTTATTCTTGAAGGTCTGAATGTTCCTTCTGTATCAATGAAAACACATTTTCCTTCTGCTCCCCCTTTTTCTACAGGCAACTGAACATTAACAGCAAGTGATAATCCTAATTGAGTCTTACCACTACCATATGCTCCAAAAGCTTCTGTTATTGCTCTGCTTTCAACACCTCTCCCACCCAAGAGCTCATCGAGATTTTTACTTCCAGTTGTAATAAAATGAACAGATTCACGCTTTTTAGCATATTCAGTACCATCAACAAAACCCAAGTCCATCATCTTTCTAGCTGCTTGAATTGCTTTTCTTGCAACAGCAGGGCTAACACCAGCAACATCGCCTAATTCTGCAGGGCTCATTACTGCAAGAGACATTAAATCAAAAACTCCAGCAGATTCAAGTTTAGCTGCAACAGCAGGCCCAACGCCAGGCAAATCAGTTAAAGTAGGCTCTTTGTCTTTACCTTTTTCCTTGCTAGACTTAGATTTCTTTTCAGATTTCTCCTCTTTTTCTTCAATTTCCTCTTCAAATTCTTCGTCTTCTTCAGCCATACCTTTCTTATCTTTAGTCTGTTTATAAAGATTGTTCGGATTGGGATATATATTTCAAAAAGCAATTATCGAGGAATTTTTAGTTAATTTTTCAGGTTAATTTATCAAAGAAGTTACAAATTAAAAATAAAAGGCAGCCTAAAAACCAACAAAGCTATATCTGCTAAAATCAAAATCATGAAAATAATTGCTTCGCTCCATCCACCTGTTTTAATTACTCCTTTCCATTTTTTAGAAATTGGATAAAAAGGAGTTATTCCCATAACAGTTAAGCTATCTGCTAGCAGATGCAATCCATAACCAAAAAAGAATGCTATTGAAGCTTCTTGTGAAAAAAAGAAAACCAACACACTAATCATTAAAGCAAATGTAAAACTGTGCAGAATTCCCCTATGCCCAAAAAAGAATTGCAAAGGGCGCAACAAAAAGTTTTTTCCAAGCTTAGAATGCGAACTGTCTATATCTGGAAGCAAAGTGGAAACAATCATAACTCCGCAAAAGACAATCTTATTGTCAAATAAGGGGAAAAACAATAAAATAAAAAATATTGAAATAGCTAAATGTGTACGGGTTAACATTCTTAATTTACTTTTTTTCTAATTCTGAAAGCAGTTTATCAACATCAACTGGTTCAATTGTTTCAATATTCAATTCATTGTTATTGAAAAACTTGTTCACACGAATTTCTCCAGAGAAAAACATTTCTTTCCCTAAAAGTTCTTCTTTTTGAACAGCTGTTTTATCAATATCTTCTAAATCCGTTAATCCTAATTTAGGGAAACTGTCTGAGAATAAAACAGCTCGAATTGTTTCTGTTCCATCATCTAAAACAAGATTTACAAGAGCTCTTTTATCAGCGATAACTTTTCCGTGTTCTGCACAGATAAATCCATCAGATTCTTTCTGCACTTTTTTTCTGCATTCAGGGCAAGTCTCAAAAAATCTTGGCCCAAGCACGCTTACGATAAATGCTCGCAACTTAACACTTTCAGAAGCAACACTTTCCAAAATCTTTTTCTCATGAACAGATTTTTGTGTTACAACTGCATTGATTTCTTCTGCAGAACGTTTAATATTTGAAAAACTGCCCAAGTGAATTTCATTGTCTCTCATTGTTCCATTGGAAATTTCAATGACATCACCTAATTTCAAATCACCTGTTTCAACAAGAGCAATATGATTCATATCCCAAAGCACAACTTTAATGTTTGCAGTTTCATCTGCTAAAGTTAAATTAACAACTTTTCCTTCTTGTCCTTTTCTTACAAAACTTCTAACAGGAGAAAGATTAATCACTTTTCCAATAGCATTGACTTTTTTCATTCCAGGCAAAAGTTCATTTATTTTCAGAAGTTCATTATCAAAAGAAATTCCCAATTCTGAAGCAACAATCTGAGCAGCTCCTTCTTTGCTAATTAACCCAGAAAGCTTTGCTCTTTTAGCTTCAACTCTTCTGTCCAGTTCCTCTTTATTGATTCCAGAATGCCTGGAAATCCTCTCTAAAAGTTTGGAATAATTTTCTAACATACCAAGAAAAACAGAAGCTATTTTTTAAGTATTGCTATAGTTTGCAGAGTACTAATTTTTCAAAACATTTATAAAAGAAATCTCATAAAAAACTCCATGGGAACAGCTTTAGTTAAAATAAAAATAATGCCAGTAGCACCAGGCGTAGACTTAGACAAAATAACCGAGGACGCTAAAAAGATTATTAAGTCTAAAAAAGTTCTTAATCCTGTTTTTGAACAACAGCCAATTGCATTTGGATTAATTGCAGTCATAGCAGGTTTTGCCTGGCCTGAAGAAAATGAACTTGAAGATTTGGAACAAGAATTAAGAACAATCCAAGATGTTAATTCTGTGGAAGTTATTGATTTAAGAAGAGCTATTGGATGAATAGATAAACAGATATTGGATAAGTTTTAATATTCTTTAATCTAAGATAAGTCAATGTCACAAGAATCTGAAAATCAAAATTGTGTTTTCTGTCTTATTGCTTCAGAAAAGCTAGAAAGTTATAAGATTTCTGAAATTCAAGAAGCAATAGCTGTTCTTGAACTTAACCCTGTTTCAAAAGGGCATACAATGGTTTTGCCAAAAGAGCATCTTCAACTGAAAGAAATGAAAAGCAAGATTGTTCTCTTCGCACAAAAACTCGCTGCACAACTCAAGGAAAAATTAAATTCCAAAGACATTGAAATTGCAACTGTTGATTTTCAAGGGCATGGAATAATCAATTTAATTCCAGTTTACAACGAAGAAAACATTGAATCAAAAAGATACAAAGCAACACTCGAAGAGCTTCAAGAAGTTCAAAGTTTGTTTGTTGACAAACCAGAAGTGAAAAACGAGATTGAGAAACCTGCAGAAAAAGAAGTTAAAAAAGTTCCGGAAAAAGATGAAGATAAAAAAGAAAAAGAAAGCAAATTAGAAAAGCAGGAAGAAACAGATAAAAAACAGCAAGAGCCTGCAGAAAAACATTCTGAACCTGAGAAAAAGATCTGGTTTCCAAGAAGAATTCCTTAATATTGTAAATAAAAAAGCTTTAAATACTCTCAAAAATAACCAAAAATATGGACACAACAGAATCAATTGCGATTCCTAAAAACTACTAAATATAGTTGTGACCCTTTTCTTCTAAAATGCTATTAATTGAAATTTCTGGTAAGAATGGTCTCGGAAAGACTCATGGCGTAGAGCTAGCTCCAAAAGAATTACTTAAAGGAAGTTCGTATTCTTTTTATAAAAAAATAAATCCAAATAATGGAGATATTGAAGAGCAAGAAAATCAAATTCTAGAGCAATCTAAAGATTTAATGACAAAAAAACCTTTTTTTATCGGAGGAGATCATTCCATAAGCTACCCGTTAGTAAAAAATTTCATTAAAACTCACAAAAACGCAGGAATTGTCGTTTTAGATGCCCATCCAGATTTAATGCCTCCGATGGAAAATCCAACGCATGAAGAATGGTTAGCAGCGGTTATTGAACTCGGATTTAATCCTAAGAATATTTTGTTAATTGGAGCGAGAAACATTGATCCTGAAGAAGAAAAACACTCTGTTAATAAGATTAAAATATCAGAGTTAAACAATTGTCAAGAAAAATTAAACACTTTTTTAAAAGACAAACAGATTTATTTATCAATGGATATAGATTTTTTTGATTCTTCAATCGCTTCTGCTACAGGTTATCCAGAAAAAGATGGTGCAACTGAATCTCAAGGATTAACCTTAATCAAACAAATAATTCAAAATGGAAATGTTTGCGCAGCAGATTTAGTTGAAGTTAATCCAACAAAACAGAATCCAGAAAAAACAATCGCACTTGCTAAAAAAATAATAAATTTAGTTTTAAAGGAAAATAAATAAAAAATAACAGGAAAAATAAATAAAAACAACAAGGAAAATAAAATGAGAAAAATTAAAGATTTTCAATGGAAACCAAACTTGACTGTGAAAGAGCTAGTTGACAGCTTCGCAGGATTAGGATATCAATCAATTGAACTTAATGCAGCTAAAGAAGTAGTTGTGAAAATGAAGCGAGCAGGAGCAAAAATATTCCTTACTTTCACTTCAAATATGACAACTTCAGGATTAAGAGGCTTTTTTGCGCAGCTTTGCGAACTTAAAATTCCAGATGTTATTGTTACAACTTCAGGCTCAATTGAAGAAGATATAATGAAATCGCTTGGCGAAAACTTTGAAGTTTCCAGTTTTTATGCTGATGACACTCAGCTTCATGAAAATGGAGAAAATAGAGTTGGGAATATTTTAATAAGAACAGAAAGCTACATGAAATTTGAAGACAAAATGTTGGAATTGCTGGAAAATATTTACAAAAAAACTCCAAGAATCTCTTCCTCAGAATTATTGAAAGAAATTGGGTTACTGATTAAAGATAAAAATTCCCTACTGTATCAAGCAGCAAAAAATAATATCCCAATTTATTGCCCTGGAATTGCGGATTCTTCTTTAGGATTCCATTTGTTCATGTTCCAACAAAAACACAAGGATTTTATTGTGGACACAATTTGGGATATGCAAAGGGTTGTCACAGACTTAGGATTTGATGAAAAGAAAGGCTTAATCTCTCTCGGAGGGGGAATTTCCAAGCATTATGCAATATTCTCTGCGCTTCTTTCAGGAGGATTTGATTATGCTGTTTATTTAACAACATCTCATGCTTCCTCCGGCTCAATTTCCGGAGCAACAACTCAAGAAGCAAAATCTTGGGGAAAACTTAAAGATAATGCAGAAGCAGCAACAGTAAATGGAGACGTTACAATAATTTTCCCTCTTTTGATGTGCGCGGTTTTAGATGAATTAAAATCTCAAAAAATTATTTAATCAATGCACATGGCAGAAGCAAAATTCATTCTCTCAAAGTCTAAGTTAATTGAACAATTAAATGTTTTAGAAAAACTGAAATTAAAAATTTCATACAGTTACAAAACCAATCGAGAAGTTGGAGATATTCTTCAAGATGTTTCTAATTGCGATTTTTCTATTCATGCTAAAGAAGAGATTGAAAAAATAAAAAATAAAAATAAAATCTGGTTTTTTAGCCAGGCAGAATCAGTAGATGAACTTGAGAACATCCTTAAAAAAGGTGTAAGAAACTTCGTAGTTGACAATGAAATAGATTTTCAAAGAATTCTCGAGGCAATAAAAAAAACAAAGATAAAAATAAATCTCTCTTTAAGAATGAAACTTCAAGAGCACAGAATTGGAAGCGAAAAATACTTTGTTTATGGAATGCCCTCGAAAAAAGTGAATGATTTAATTAAAGAAATAAAAGACAACAAACTAATTGAAATATTAGGCATTCATTTGCACAGAAAATCTCAAAACACAAGTGAATGGGAGATAAAAAAAGAGCTTGAAGATTCCATAGACTCTGAAAATTTCAAAAGAATAGATTTAGTGAACATTGGGGGCGGGCTTCCAGTGGAATATCGCTCTTTTACCTCAAAAGTAATGCCTTATATCTTTGAAAAAATAATTGAAGCGCGAGATTTTCTAAAAAAATACAACATAGAAACTTACATTGAGCCTGGAAGATTTTTAGCTGCACCTTGCATTAAACTTGAAACAGAAATAATTCAAATTCAAGAAAAGAATATAATAATTAATACCACAATTTACAACTGCGCATTAGATACGATTCTTACAGGAACAAAAATGCTTGTTGAACAAGAAATTTCCGAGGATAAACCGGGAGATTTTTATCTTATAAAAGGGAATTCTCCTGCCAGAGATGACATATTCAGATACAAAGTAAAGCTAAGCAATCCAAAAGTCGGCGATAAAATCACATTCATGAACGCAGGAGCATATAATTATACCACAGATTTCTTTGGTTATAAAAAACTTAAAACTGAGACTGTAGAAAAGTTTTAAGTTAAAAAGGAAATATTTGAAATAAGACGTCTGAGATTGGAAAAACAAAGAAGTAAACCAGAATAAGAAATACAAAACTTACTAAGAATACAGGTACAAAAGGTATTCCTTTTTTAATTTTAACAAACTTTTTATTTTGCTGAATCAGCTTAATCTCTTTTTGAGTTAATCCTTCCCATTTTGCGAGTATCTTTTTGTTTCCAATTAAAATAGGTTTATACAACCAGTCTCCTTCCCTGAGAGATTTAACATCTACTACTCGAACCATACAAGATTCATCTATTGCTTTTACAATTAAGTAAGTAAAAGGACTGAAGAAAACAAAAATTCCTGAATAAATAATAATTTCTTGACTAAAAAGCCCAAGCAACATGATTAAAACTCCAAGTGCCATAACCAATAAGATTTCTTTTTTATTTTTAGAAAATAACTTTGAAAATTCTTTTTTAACTTCGATTTTATTTTTTATAGCAAAATAACTGCTAGTAAATATTCCAAAAAAAGCTCCTGAAATTAAAAAAAGTGCTAGAAATGCGAGGAATAGTTTTATATTTTCAACAAAATTAAAAGAGAAGGGAAGAATTGTTCCTAAAGCAATCATAAGCTTTGCGTCTCCTCCAGCAAACATCTTGGAGTAATAAAAAACATTTCCTAAAACAAAGAAGATTCCTAATCCAATAAGTCCTTGAAAAAAGAAACTGAAATTTCCTAAAGCAAATAAACTATAAAAAAATCTGAATCCCAAAGCAAAAGCGATAAGTGAAAAGTTAAGCCAGTCGGGAACTTCTGTTGTTTTTACGTCGTGGATTGAAGCAAAAGTCAACCAAATTAGTGCAAGTGCCATTAAGAAAATCACTTCAATCATTATTCAAAAAGGCGAATTTCGTTTAAATATCTATTTAAAATCTAAAAAAGCTAAACCCTGAGTATGACAAAAAATTATTTTTTAATGGCAATGAAAGTGCTCAATTTTCTTGCTCCTTCGCCAGATTTTAAAGGTTCAAAGATGAATATTTGATTATTGAAACTCATCTGACTGCTTCCCCCTCCATCAAGATTCATTGCTTCCACACAACCCAAAGATTGCATAAGATTAGAAAGCTCCCAGAGGTATAAATTTTTAGAATAAACTCCAACCAATTTTACCAGTCCTTCAGAGGTAATTCCTACTGCACTTTTCGCACGATTACTAAACAAGATATCATCAGGAAAATTTTCTGAGTTTGCCAAAATCAGTTTTTCTAAAGAAAAATCTTCCTGCCCTGGCTGAGCTTCCGGAAAAAGATTTGGACCTGCTCCGAGAAGATAATTATAACTATATCCTTGGTTATTTGCGCTTCTTTTGCATCTCGGAGTTAATTCACTAAGGTTATTTACCCCTTGAAGAATATCTGCCAAAACAAATAAAGAACCTTCTGGACTTATCTTGCCTTTTAATGCAAACACAGCCCGAGCAAGAGGAATTCCTTGTTTTAACAAAACATTGGCTTTATTACATCCATCCATGAAAAGAATTCCCCCAACTTGTCTTGGATCGCTTAAACAGAAATATCCTCCGTTTATTCCGTCCCGGTTAGTTTCTTTTAGCGACTTGCCAGGATTATAAATTATTTCTAATTGTTCTGGAAGAGCTGTGATAACTTCCCCTATTTTTATTTTAGCTTCCTTATCTTGGTAAATAGTATTTAGGTAAGGAAACTCGCTAATTCTTGGCTCCAAAAAAACAGGATTAGAAGAAGCATACCCGATAAGGTTCAATTTGCCTTTTTCTAGATAAGTTAGCTCAACTAAATCTTTTTGAGAGGTCTCTTTCAATTCATAAACAGGGGGAGATTCACAAGATTTTTCGTATTTAATCGTAGGGGTAGCTTGAGGATATTCTAATTTTTTTGGAGATAGCACACTTTCTAAAGAAGAATTTGAAACATATTCTGGAATTGTTTCTGCAGAACTTATTGGATTTCCAGAGGTTGCAAGACTTACGGAACTTGTCGAAAAAATGGGGGGATTAGGAATTAATGCTTCTGCATTGCTACAACGATTGCCTACGCTCATTGCAAGCAAAATACCTGCTAGAGCTTCCATCGCCCTCTTTTTCATTTATCCTAAAAACCAAAAAAGATTTTTAATCATTTCTACAGTCAAGAAGTATATTCCTCGAAGATAAATTCTTAGAACTAGATTTCTTCGTTTGTTCGTTGTTTTCCGCCATGTCGGTAAGGAAACTTCTTTCTATTCTTACGTTTATCTTTTCCCTTATTTCTTTTGTCCGGAACTGCATAGTCTGCCATTTTACGAACCACACTTCCCATCTTTGCAAGACTGATAAATATTATCTAATTCAAGGTATCTGAAAGAAACTTTTTCTACATAATCGGAATGATAATCTCCACAACCAACATATTTTCTTAGAATATGACTAAGAGGGGTGTATTTCTCATAAGGATGAGTATATTCAAAACCAGAAACCTGATCACAATTTGGGTAACTAGCTTTATTGTTTATAAAATAAACTCCCCTAAAGATCGCATATTCTGGGTCAAAAAGCGCACTATTGCTCCTACTACAAGATAAAGTTCTAGAAGTAATGCCTTTAAATTTATTCAAAAAAACGCCGCTATCACAAGCATTAGAGTTTATCTGCATTAATCCCAGATAATTATCCCCCAGAGAATCATCATCAAGGGGATGAGCAATACAACTAGACTCTTGCATTATAACAGATAAAACCAAGAGAGGATCTAATGAAGAACCTGTTTTTTCGCGAACAGAATCTGTAACAGTTTGATCTGTTTTAAGATATTCAATGTATTTAATTAAATACTCTGCATAATCATCACATCTTGTGCCGCAAGAACACGTTCTGTCTCCAACAGCATGATCCTTAAGGTAATTTAACAAAAATTTTAACGTTTCAAGGTCCCGCTTTTCACTAAACATATTTACATAAATATTGGTTCCAGCTCCGCTCCCCGTCCCACTCCCAGTTCCAGAGCCACCACCAGTTCCAGGATCACTGCCACCCGTAGAAGGATCTACTCCCGTGCAATCAATCCCCGGACATTTTTTAACAGTTCCAGAATATTTTTGAGAAGTCGAAAGGCTATAGCAGGTTTCTTTTTCAGGTGTTTCTTTTCCTTTGATTATGACATTTCGTTCGCGAGTGCAAAATTCACTTTTAAGCTTTGCTAAGCAAACTAAAGAACAGTGATCCTTGATTATTGCGAGATTATTATCTAATTCAGTTTCTTCTCTAAAAAAACGCCAGTTAGTAGAAAATCCCAAAGCAAGAAAACCGATGATTAATAAAGAGATTATAATTGCCATTAAAAATCCGGAAGTAATCCCTTTTTTATCCATAAAAGGATAAGTTTAACTTAATTTATAAGTATTATTAATTCAAAAAGAAATTAATCTTTTGTTTAATAAGGGGAACTTTTTGAAATTAACTCTATTTTATCTAAGAGTATTTTTTGGTTGATTGGCCCGTAAGATTCCGCGAGCCTATGATCTGACATCATGGAATTCATTGTTGCTCGAATGTTTAATGGATTATAACCACATCCCAGGAAGTAACATACAAACTCATCTTCAGTTAAATCAGGATTCTTAATTTTTTCTTCCTCAAATCTTTTTATGCAAGATTCTCCATATGTTTCCAGAGGATTTGTCAAATCTTTAGGATAAGGAGAGTTTATAGAATTTGCTTTCCACCAGCTAGATCTATCTTCTTGTCCTGTTTCGGGATTTACATACTCAAGATATTCTGGATCTCTAGAGAGAGTTAATTCCCCTATTGGAGGTGCTAAGTCTTTCCAGACTCCTGCTCCATAAACGCTAGGATTTGCTTGAATCAGTACATCACTTTCAACGCAAGTTTTTCCTTGAGGCCTATCATAAGCATAAAGAGAGGGGTTTGATTCTCCAGAAATTTCTTCTTTAATTTCTTTCCAAGAATAATAATATTCATCTTCTAACTTTCCAAAAGAATGCCCAAATTCGTGAAGAATCATTCTCGCTCTGTCATTTCTATACCCGCAAGATAAAGAAAGTGCAAAAGTACTTGCTGCTGCTGCAGAACGAAATCTTTCTTTTTTATAAAGAATTATAACACTGTCTGCATTTTTTAAATTCAATGATTGTGCAAGACTTTGAGAAATTGTCGAGTACTCCAAATTGTCGGGATGTTTTTCTTCAAAATAAGAAGAATCCCAGTACCAATCAAATAAAAATTGATTGCCTGCTCCCCCGAGGTACATTCTGCCACCAACTGTTGCAGAAGAATGGCAATTAGTCTTTGGAGGAAGCACTGTCGGAGTTTCTTTAACTAACTCTGCCCAGATATTGAACTGGTCTTGATGGGTTTTAAACGGTTCCATTTCAAAGAAACTTAGGTAATTCTCTTCATCATTTTCTTTAAACAAGTATTCAACTTCCTTTTTTAATTCTTCAAGTGCAGAATATCCTACTCCTCGGATTACAATATCAATTTTATCTTTGCGTAATTGATAAGGCTCGTCTGTACCAGAAGAAGGCAAAACAAGAATCCTATTAGAATAATATTTTTCAACGCACTTATTGAGATTTACGTTACAATCTAAATAAGGATAACAATCCCAATCGGTTTTGCAAAAGTCTCCTGCTTGAATTTCTTTAAAACTTTCTACATCGCTCCAGTGTAAAACTGGAACTGTTTGAGTCTCTGAAGGAGTTTTTTCTTTCAAATCTTTTAAATCTGGAGCTTCAATTATTCCATTGTAAAACAAATCTTGAACATTATCTTCGGAAAATTCATTCTCGGAGAGATACTCTTCAGATCTTATTTTTTTTAGGGTATTGTCATATAACCGGAATATTCCTCCGTAAAGAATAGCAACTTCTTCAACATAATAGATATGCGTGCTGCCTTGGGCAGGATCGTATTCAAAAGGACTTGCACCAGGAATATTTTCACAAAGCCCCTTTTTTCGCGTCTTGCTATCATAATCTCTTAAAGCAGCATTAAAAGAAAAATAATCTTCATATCTAGAAACTCCTTTTTCTGCACAACCTCGAATTTGTTCTTTTGTGAAGCCCATTCGATTTTTTTCATAAGAAGATTCTAATTCTTTAATTTCTCTTTCAAGATCTACCAGAGAATTAATATTTTCACTTTCTTGAACCAAAAATGCTAAATATAAAAAAGGATCTTGATAACTTTTATCTAAGGTGTGCTCTGATAGTCTCAGAATTTTATCCGCATACTTTACACAGCTAATGGGAGAATCTTCATTAGTAAAATCACAATTTAATTTTTTGTTTATATTTTTCCAAGTTTCTGTGGAATAATCGTAAATCATGCTAGGAAATCCTGTTCTACTAGAAGTTTTAACAAGAGCTTCAAATAAGTCTTTCTCTTGAGAAGAAGCTCTATCAATAGTCTTTATTCCCCTCATTAAGGTCACTAAAGCGTTTTTAAATGCATACCATTTACCTTGAGAGTCCACTAAATAAAAGTAGTAAACTAAAAATCTGCCAGAATCTGAAGGCATTTCAACATCTACTGAGATTAAGTTTCCTTTAATTTTAGCAAAGTTTTTGTCAAATACATTTCCTATTGAACTTACAGAAAATCCAAATTGGTCTGTGACAATTAAATTAAACTCCCCCAGATTATTTTCTGCATGATCGACAGATTCATCTGCTACCCATCTTGAATTGAATTCGTTATTCTGATTTTGTTTATTTACTACCTTTAATTTAATTCTTGCAAATTCTCTCGGTAAAGGCGTAGAATATTCTGTTGTGAAAGAATTAACTTCTCCTACTTCAAAAGAGTGCAATTCAAGTAGACTTTCTAAATCTGTTGCTTTTCCGGAAATAGGAGCAACCAAATTTTCTGGATCTGAAACCTTAAAATAATTGTTAAAAACGAAGGTGTTTTGCTTAGAAACTTTTTCGATTTGAGATGCTTGATAAGTTAATTCCTCTTGTAAAATCTTTTCTAAATCTATTTCTTCAGGCAAAAGAACCATTCCACTTCCTTCACAAATAATATTAGAACAATAAGAAATAATATTGGAATATTCTGAAGATTTTGAAAGGCTATAACAAGTTTCTTTTTCAGGCGTTTCCTTTCCGTTTATTGTCACTTGGCGTTCTAAAGTACAAAAAAGCTGTTTTGAGTTGGTCAAACAAGCATTAGAACATTGAGATTTAATATCCCCTAAGTTATTCTGAGAACTGCTTTCTCCAAATGTATCTCTAAAAAAAGACCAATTTGTAGATATTCCGTATGAAACAAAAAGAATAACCACTAAAGAAGTTATAACTAAAAAAATAATTTTAGATCCTATTCCTCTTTTATTCATAAAAGGATAAACAAATTCGAATTTATAAATATTAGGAGGATTAATCCAATTTTTTAGAATTTATTTAAGTTTTTGATCATATAAATCTGAAAGTCTTCCATAAAGATACATTACTTCTTCTACATAAAAAGTGCTTCTACCAGAACAATATGCTTCAGTCTGAGCCCAAGAGGCCCTCAATGCAGAGTTATATTCTTTATAATAAGTATATCTTCGATTTCCAATACTCCAACAAGATTCAAGAAAATCTTTATTTAAACCATTTTTGTAAGAATTATATTTTTCCTGAGTCGTTTTTGCCAGAGGTCCGATAGTCTCGGGGAAATCCTTGTTACATCCTCCTCGAATTGCCCTAGCTAATAAAAGAAGAGGGTCTTCAATTCCATAGGTTGATGCAGCCTCAACTGTTTTCTCAGCGTAAAGCCCGCAATCGTTGCCACATTCACATTTTTTGTACTTAAACTGCCATCGACTCAAGTCGTGGTCATATTCTATAACACTTATTCCGTTCGTGGAAGAAGAAATATTTTTCAATACTTCTGCGATAATTATTGGATTATTTCTTAGATTATCCTCGCTCTCAGAAGGTTTATTCCATAAAGTAATCAAACTGTTATTAACCCTGCTAAAATGATAATTTTTATCCAGAATAACAAAATAAAATTTTATCCATTCTCCGATTTTATTAGGGAGTACGGCGGTGACCTTTGCAACCGAATTAGTTTTTGAATCATATTCCAAGGAGTAAATCTCTTTTTGAATTGCTCCTTCTGAAGAATCTTCTAAAACAAAAACAATTTTTTCCCAGTTAGACTCATTGAATCTCTCTTCTAAGTTCTTTAAATAAAAAGTGGTTTCTTCTCCTGCAACAGAATTTTCATACCAGGATTCAAATAGACGATTTTCAGGGCAAAGATCTGGACATTGGTCAATTTTTCCTGCAAAATCTCCTGCAATTATCCAAGAATAGTATTCGCAAGTATTGTACAACTGTTTTCTTCTTCCCAAGCTTAATTCTCTTTTTTCTTGACAAAAGTCATAAGACTGCTCTTGTTCGCAAAAATGAGCACATCTTTCTTTCACTTCTGCAACATTATTTTTTTTAAACCAACTAGAAAAATTTAATGCTAAGAAAACAAAACCAGAAATAATTAATCCCGTTGCAAGAAGAATCAAAACTAATCTAACAGTTTCGTCTTGAACCAACTCTCCTTTTTTGTTCATCATTCATCAAAGTAAAAAGGATTTATAATCTTTTTTAGTAAATTTAATCATTTAGGCAAGAGATATTCTTCAGCATAACTATCGATTCCTTTAGCAATCCCTTCAGCTATTGCTTCTTGATATCCGACTGTAGCTAATCTTTTCCCTTCTGCGTCATTTGTTATAAAACCAATTTCAACTAAAGAAGAGGCATAAGGACTTTTGCAGTTTAAAACAGCTAAAGGATCTTTACCAATTTCTTTGTCGCTTTTTACTTTTCTGTCTAAAACCAAACTCGACACAACCGAAAGAGATTTAAGATATTCATTTGCAGAAGAGATTACTTTAGGATGAACAGAGTTAGCTAAGTTTTTTGATGCGATTCTTAAATCATTTGTTCTGTAAATGGTTTCTATTCCATTTGCAGCGGCGTCCTGAGCGGCATTACAATGAACAGATACAAGAATATCTGCTTGAAGTGCTACGGCTTGTGCACATCGAGATTCCAATGAAACAGACTTATCAATTATTCTCGTGAAATCAATATTATTCTTATTATAACCTAAGGCTACCAATTTTTGCTTGACTTTCAAAGCAACATCTAAATTAATACTTTTTTCATAGATTCCCCCAACACCAATAGCTCCAGGGTCAGTTCCGCCGTGGCCCGGATCAAGAACGATAAAAACATCGGATTTTGAGTATATCTCTCCTCTTAACATTCTTTGAGCAAGCTTATCTTTTTCGTTAACTACAGGGACACAATCTCCGAAATCAGGACATTTATCAATTAATCCCTTGTATCCTTCTTCATCTGTTTGAGAAAAATAATAACAAGTTTCGTATATTTTCTCTCGCATACTAAGAATTATCTCTCTTTTTTGATTACAGAAATCATATTCTCCAGAATTTCCTTGACTACAAAAACGAGAACACTGGTCTTGAATTGTTTTCACATTGTTGCTTGGGAACCAACTAGAAAATCCAAACCATTGCGTGGTAAAACCTGCTACTAAAAAAGCTAAGAACAAAAGAGCTGCAATAAGACCCACCGTAGCTTCCAAAGTCATTCCTCTTTGATTCATGAAAACAACAAACAAAAATAGTTTATAATCTTTATGTAAATTTCAATAAATTTTATAATGTAATATACAACCCTGAAAGAATTATAGAATTAAAAAGCAAAATTAAGCAACAGTATATCCCCATAGTTCAGGGTTTGCTCTTTCTACAAATGCCCCTTTCAATTCACCTTCTTCATCACAGAAATCAACTACAGAAGTACATTTGTAATCAAACACTTTTGACCAAATAGGGTGTTCTGTAAGTTGTTGACAGGTATAATCAGTTACAGATGTCCCTGTTTTGATTGTAATAAATCCTAAGATTTTCTTCCCCATATAACCTTCTTTAATTATTTCATACTCTTGATATCTTAAATAAAGATTCATAACATTTTCGAAGTCATCTGCACTCATTGTTGTTTCTTTACTGAA
>JAKLIN010000010.1 GCA_022709585.1 Nanobdellota archaeon
AATATCTTTTTCATTGTAGTCGAAGTCTTCTCCTAATTTAGAAGAAGCTGCCCAATATCTTACTGCGTCAACTCCGTGCGCTTCAATAACTTCTTGAGGATTTATTGTGTTTCCCTTGGACTTAGACATCTTTTCTCCTTTAAGTGTAACAAATCCAGAGATTATTGTGTCTTCCCAAGGATTTTTATTTTGGTGAAGATGGGATTTTACCATTGTATTAAATAACCAGAAGCTGATGATGTCATGTGCTTGTGGGCGCAAACTCATTGGAAAAATTCTTTTTTTAGCAGATTCGTCTTTTACAAGATTGTTTACAATCATTGGGGTCATTGAAGAAGTGAACCAAGTGTTAAGAACATCTGTGTCTGGAACAAATTCATTGCTTCCGCATCTGCATTCAATTAAAGGCTTATCTTTTAAAGGGTCAACTGGAAGTTGTTTTTCTTGCGCAATCATTTCTTTTCCACATTTCTTACAATACCAAACAGGAAGAGAAACACCAAAGTGCCTTTGATTTGAGATAAGCCAATCCCATTGAAGTCCATTTACCCAGTTGTCATATCTGTGCCTCATGAATTCAGGATACCAGTTAAGCTGTTCTCCCCATTTTATCATATCTTCTTTTAAATCAAGATATTTTACAAACCACTGCTTGCTTTTAACAAATTCAATTGGTGTTCCGCATCTTTCATGAACATTGACAATATGATTGATTGGAACTTCTTTGGTTAACAATTTTGCATTTTTCAAATCTTGAATTATCTCTTTTCTTGCTGCTTTTATTGGCATTCCGGAATATTTGCCAGAAATTTC
The DNA here is from genome assembly GCA_022709585.1 of Nanobdellota archaeon. Classification (GTDB taxonomy): domain Archaea; phylum Nanobdellota; class Nanobdellia; order Pacearchaeales; family GW2011-AR1; genus JAKLIN01. The sequence goes on from JAKLIN010000010.1 coordinate 814, forward strand.
TGTCATTTTTCCTTCAGGAGAAATCGCAATCTTAATTGGAAGATTGTAAGCTTTTTGCCATTCCATATCTGTTTGGTCGCCAAATGTGCAGCACATAACTAACCCTGTTCCTTTTGTTTCATCAACTCTTTTGTCTTCCATAACTGGAACTTCAAAATTGAAAAGAGGAACTTTCGCTGTTTTCCCTTTGTATTTTTTGTATCTCTTGTCATTTGGATGATAGAATACAGCAACACAAGCAGGCAAAAGTTCTGGACGAGTTGTCGCAATTGTTGCTTTTTCTTTTCCTATTTCAAAAGTTAAATCATTAAATGAGGATTCTGCTTGCTTGTCTTGAAGTTCAAATTGCGCAACGCCTGTTTTGCATTCAGGGCACCACATTGCAGGTGCGTCTTTTCTTTCCATTCTGCCTTTTTTGTACAAATCCAAGAAAGACCATTGAGAAATTCTTCTGGATTCATCTTCAATTGTGGAATAAATTAAACTCCAATCGCAACTGATACCTAAATTTTTCCAGTCTTGAATGAATTTTGGACGCTCTTGTTTTATAAATTCCATACAAAGCTTAACAAAATCTGCGCGAGACATATCTTTAGAACGAACATTTTTGCTTTTTTCAACGAGTCTTTCTGTTGGAAGCCCATTATCATCTGTTCCAAAAGGATAAAATATTTCAAAACCTTTCATTTTTTTGTATCTTATAATGAAATCCTGTTGAGAGTAAGAAGATGTATGTCCAATATGCATTCTTCCTGAAAGTGTTGGTGGAGGGGTGTCAACTGAGTAAATCTTTTTCTTGGATTTTGGGTCAAATCTGTAAACATTTTCTTTTTCCCAGAATTCCCGCCATTTATTTTCAGATTCTTTGAAATCGTACATTGTGTTTTCCTGTTAAATTTAATCAAATAACTTTTGATGTTTAATCATAGATTTCTATCTTTTAAAATTTATCAATTTCACAAGATTTCATAAATTCGCAAAACATTTTTATACCCCCATTACATTTAAAAACAATGGCACAAAATTCAGGAATTTCAACACCTTCCGGAATGGGAGGAATAATAAGGCTAAATGAGAAAAAATCCAGTTATTTTAACTTAAGTCCAACTCATGTTATCCTTTTCATTGTTTTGTTGGTAGCTACTAGAATTGTACTTGAATTTTCTGTTAAGTTATAAACGTCTTTTTTGAACAATGCTTAATCTAAATCCTAAAAAAATGCAGGCAGTCATGAAGCAAATGGGAATTTCCCAGGAAGAAATTGATGCTTCAAAAGTAATCATAGAAAAACAAGATGGAAACAAGCTTGTAATAAATAATCCTAGTGTTGTTAAAATTAAGATGCAAGGGCAGGAATCTCTTCAGATTTCAGGAGATATTGAAGAAGAATCTGACGTTTCAGAAAGCGATATCAAAATCGTAATGGAAAAAACAGGCTGTTCAAAGACTGAAGCAAAGCAATCATTGCAAGAAACAGGAGATTTAGCAGAAAGCATCCTTAATTTAACATCTGGAAAAATATAAAAATACTATCTACCTTAAAAGAGATAGTTCTAAACGCAATCCATGATGGAAGATATAATCGACGAGAAAATTCGAGCAGACCATTTACTTTATGTTAGTTTGAAATATACAAAGACTTGCGATGTTATAACTAACCTTCTTTTGCGTTGGAGAAAAATGATTGAGGTTAGCATCGTAGAAATTCTTAAACATGCTAAATCTAAAAAGAAAATTTCTTCTGTTCCAACAAGCCCAATTGGAAAGATTGATGAAATGAAAAAGCTTTTCAAAAAAGAAAAGAACTTTTTAGATGTAATCGAATTCTATGAAATGCTTAGAAAGCTTGAAGACTTGAAAAAGGAGGGCATTGGAGAATTTAGAAAGAACGTTGCTTTGAAAATTATGTATCGCGGAGAAGAAATCTCTGTGGACTTGGAAAAATTGAAAGCTTACGCGAGCATGCTCGAAAAGTTTATAAGCGAAACTCGACAATTTCTTTCACGATAATTAATTTTATCTTGATTTAATATTTCAAAATGAAAAAATTCATTGTTATAACTTCTGGTAAGGGAGGAGTTGGAAAAACAACAACTGCAATTAACTTAGGTGCTGCTATTCATTATTTTGGAGGAGATGTTTTAATTATTGATGGAAATCTTTCCACACCAAATGTTGGAATTCATCTTAATTCTCCTGAAGTTCCAGTAAGCTTAAATCATGTTCTTTTAAAAAAAGCAGATCCCATAGAAGCTGTTTATGAGCATGAATCTGGAATAAAGATAATTCCTTCGTCCTTGTCAATTCGCGAGTTAAAAAGAGTTAGGCATGCTAGACTTGCAGATTACAAAGAGGACTTCAAAAGAATTTCAGATTATGTTATTGTAGACAGTGCAGCAGGTTTAGGTGAAGAAGCTATCTCTGCAATCAAAATGGCAGACGAACTTATTGTAGTCACAAATCCTGAAATGCCTGCAGTTACAGATGCTTTGAAAGCAATTAAACTTGCAAATGAAATGAGAATTCCTATTTTAGGAGTTATTGTTACAAGAGTTAGAAGAAATCATGCTGAAATGCAGCCAGATACAGTTAAAGAAATGCTTGAAGTGCCTGTTCTTGGAAGTGTTCCTGAAGACAAATGCGTTCAGGAATCTTTGAGTATGAGAGATGCAATTATTCATACACACCCAAAAAGCAAACCTGCTAGAGCTTACAAAGAAATTGCCGCAAGAATTCTAAAAGTGGATTACGATTCCAATAAAGACAGAAGCGGGTTGCTGGAGAAGTTTTTTGATATGATCAGAGCTAACAACAGAATCAAAAGAGGCAGCATCTAATTGAATTTTCTTTTCAGACAGATATTTTGAGTATTATTCTAAGACGACGATTATTACTCTTATTATTATCTAACCTTGCTTCCAGCTTCAATATCTTTTTCTGGAGAAAGAAGTATCACTTTTGTATGATCTGCGTTTGAAGCTGCCAAAAGCATTCCTTGGCTTGTGATTCCCAAAAGTTTTCTTGGAGCTAAATTTACAACAACAATTATTTTTTTGTTTTTTAGCTGCTTTTTTTCATAGTAAGGTTTTATTCCTGCGCAGATTGTTCGTATTTCTGTTCCAATATCCACTGAAAGTTTGTAAAGCTTGTCTGAGCCGGGAATTTCTTCAATTTCTTTTATTTCCGCAACTCGCAAATCAACTTTCTCCCAGTCTGCGAATTCAATTATTCCTTCTGTCATGTTAGCTTGATTTTATTGATGTATTTAAATTTTCTTGATTTAATTTTTTATTGAATTTTCTTGAAGAGAATCTCTCCTTTTTTGATTTCTTTAACCTTAACTTTCTCTAAATCTTTTAATATTCCTGGTTTTATTTCAAATCCGAATTGTTTTGCAATTTTTTCTGAAGTTTCTGGAATAAATGGCCATAATAAAATTGTTGCTGCTTTTATTGAATGCACTAATTCATAAAGAATTTTTTTATTATGAGTTTCCCAAGGTTTTTTGTCTTGGATGTAAGCATTGCAATTGTCAATGAACGCAAAAATCTCATTCAACACTTTGTCTAATTCAAAGTTTTCCAATGATTTTTCAATTTCTTTCAGTTTTAATTTCTTGAATAAAGTATTTTCAGTTTTTTCAATGCCATATTTTTCTGCTAAGGTGGAAACTCTCGCGACTAAATTTCCAAGCTTGTCTGCCAGTTCAGAATTATGTCTTTCTACAAGCCCTGCTTCTGAAACATCCCCATCACTTCCAAAAGGAAGATTCCTCATTAAGTAATATCTAACACTGTCTGCCCCGTATTTTTCTGTTAAGTAAATTGGAGAAATTACATTGCCTAAGCTTTTACTCATTTTTTGGCCTCCAATAGTGAAATATCCGTGCACAAATAATTTCTTAGGTAGTTTGTATCCTGCTCCCAAAAGCAATGCTGGCCAAATTGTTGCATGAACTCTTATAATGTCTTTAGCCATTAACTGAACATCTGCTGGCCAAAATTTATTGAAATTTTCTTTTTCCACATGCCTTAATCCGCTTACATAATTCCAGAATGCATCTGGCCAGACCCAAACAGTGTGGTTTTTATCAAAAGGCAATTCAATTCCCCAAGAAATTTTTTCTTTTAGTCTGGAAATAGAAATATCCTGCAATCCTCCTTCAATGAAAGTTAAAATCTCTTTTCTTCTATCTTCTGGAAGAATGCAATATTCTTTTGTCTTTATTAGTTCATGAAGTTTTTTTTGGAAAGAGGATAATTTGAAAAGGTACGCTTCTTCTTTCTTTAATTCCGGAACCTTATTATGGAGAGGGCATTTTCCTTCAATTAAATCTGATTTAGTCAAATACTGTTCGCATCCGACGCAGTAATAAGATTCATAAAATCCCTTGTAAATAAGTTTCTTTTCATACAGCTGAGTTAGCAATTCTTTTACTTCTTTTTCATGATAAGAATCAGTTGTTCTGATAAAATGATTATTTGAGATGTTTAACATGCTGAATGCTTGTTTGAACTCAGATGTAATTTTGTCTACAAACTCTTTTGGTTTTTGATTGTTTTTTTCAGCAATCTCTTGTATTTTTTGCCCGTGCTCATCTGTGCCTGTCAAAAAGAAAACGTCTTCTCCTAATAATCTGTGCCATCTTGCAAGCACATCTGCAGCTATTGTAGTATAAGCTCCTCCAATATGAACAGAAGCGTTCGTGTAATATATTGGTGTTGTAATGTAAAATTTCTTTGCCATGTTTAATCTTTGTAGTTGAAATATAAAAAGTTAACTAGGAGCTGATTCTGGGAGTTGGGAAAGGTTTTTATATCTGTTTTAGCATAATATAACTATGAAAACAGAGATGATTCTGATAATCTTTTTATTGATAATTGCGGGACTTTGGTTTTTTGTTGAAGTAAGAAGGAGTCAAAAAAGATTTTTAGTTATTCTTGCAGTTGTTTTAATCGTTGGAACTTATTTTGGTTTTTACACTTCCATTCAGGGGCATGATTTAGACTTAAGCACTTTTGATGGAGTTAAAACTGCAATGGGGTTGTATTTCTCTTGGTTAGGACATCTTGCAGGAAATATTGGAGCAATTACTACTAACGCAGTTAATATGGATTGGACTCTTCTTAATGTTCCAGAGCAATCCCCTCAAGAAATAAATCAAACTAAACAGTAATAGAAAATAAATCTTTATTGGCGAATCTTTAAATAGATATTTTATTTTAATAAAAAATGGCAAAGAAAAAAGCGGTGAGAAAAGCAACAAGAAAAGTTTCAAAAAAAGAAACTAAGAGAAAAGCAAAGCCAATGAAAGTTGTAAGAGCTAAAAGTTCTTCAACTAATCAAAGATTCCACCAGATTTTAGAGCCAAGAGCAACTCAAAGAACAAGAGATTCAAGCAAGATTAAGGTTGTTTTCAACAATCTTTTGCTTTTTGTATTAATCTTTGGTTTATCTGTTTTCTTCTACAATTTTGTAGCAGACTTGTTTTTTAAGAATGTGTTCTTGCTCTTAGCAATTCTTTCTGGATTTGTTGGACTTGCTTTTGTAATTGTTTTGTTGATTTTCTTGTTTTTAAGACTCTTAAGAAAGTAAATCTAAGATAAGAAACCTTTTAATAGCAATTTTTCTAGTCTTAAGTATGCCTCAGTAGCTCAGCTGGTAAGAGCGCGACATTGGTAATGTCGAGGTCCTGAGTTCAATCCTCAGCTGAGGCTTTTTAGCCATTTAATTAAATTTATAAGCTAAGATTATAACGATATTTCATGGAAAATGAAAAATCCCCTTTGGAAAAGCTAAAAGAAAATTATTATTCTATCAAAGATAAATATAATCTGCCAGAATTTTCTGAGCTCAATGAAGATTTTGGAATTGAAACAATTGCAGAGCATGAAACGGATTTTTTGATAAGAGAAATAAAAAAATGCGTAACTGAAAAGCTATCTAATGCGGCAAGACTTATTGAGACCTTGCTTAATCCTGCAAATGGCTCCATGTTCGTTTTTTCAATTGTAAAATCTTTGGACGCAGAAGACAGAAAAAAGCTCACTGAACTTTATAAGAAACTTTCTGAATTCGGTTTAGAATCCATTATTCTTGATTTGGAAAGCTCAGAAAAAGATGATGCTGAACTGGTTAAGAGAATCTACGAATTTTGGAATCAGTCCAAGCATGAATTGGTTTCAATCTTCAACAAAGTAAAAGAAATTAAAGAAAATAAGAGCGACTCAAATAATAAAGGCTATTTTGGGTGATTATTCTATTTAACCGGAGATTATTGTTCCAGCGTATTTCTTGTTGTGAAGTAAGTTGTCTAATTGTTTAGGATCTTTTCCAAGAATATAAGTAGGAATTTTATGTTCTAAAATGCTTTTTGCTGCTTTTTGATCTAAAACAAAATGTTGTCCTGGTTTGAAGGCTTTTTTATTAGCCATTTTGAAAAAATCTTGCCAACTAATTTTTGGAATAAACTTGGCATCCTTATGTTCTAAGGGGTTTTTATCATGAAGTCCTGCGACATTTGTTAAATTGATAAAATCTGTTTTAAAGTATCTTGCAATTTCTACAGCTGTTGAGTCTGAAGTTTGATTTGGTTTGTATTCCAATGCCCCGCAGAAAACAATATCCTGCTGTGTTATCATTTTCTTTACAGTGTCTAAGGTGTGGGGAATGCCTTGTCGAGGGTCGATTCCAAAAAAATAGCTCATAAATCTCGCATTCATTCTTGTAGCTGAAATCCCTGAGAAGCTTTGAAATTCTTCATTTAATCCTGCATCTCTTAACGCATAAATATATTTTCTTGCGATACTTCCTCCTCCGCAAACAATCACAAATTTGTATTTCTTAGTGTTTTTTTCAATAACATCTTTGAATTTTTTCAAGAGCTTAATGTCGATGTCTTGAGGAATAATTAAGCTTCCGCCCAAACTAAGAACTTTTATCTCTTTTTTCATTTTGTGCTGTCTTTAGTATATGAATCCCTCTTTTTATTTATTTTGTTGCGTTTTTATTTAATTGTGAAAAGTTTATTGTCTTTTACATCAAAAACATCCAATCTTACTCCTGAGTCTATCCAGCCATGAGCGTAATTCAGACAAGCAAAGGCGTTTACAAAATCTTTTTTTGTCTTGAAATATTTTGCATCTGAAATGTAATTTTCTACCATTTCAATTATCTCTTTTGCATATTTCTCTTTTCCAGAAATTATATTCTTTTTTACAATTTTTAATGCAGAAGAAGTTATCTTAAAATATTTCACGAGTTTTTGAGAGGTTATTGTATTTTCCATTGTAGTCTTTATTTTTTGGCGGGTTTCAAATTATTCTGAGGGGCAGGAGTTTCCATTTTTTTAATTATAAATTTTGAGTCAACAACATCAGAGACTATCGCTGAGAGAATCAGTTTTCCAAAAGCAATCTTAAACACGCCTTTGCTTAATGGAATCTTGGCTGCTGAAGAAAATGCTTCTAAAACTTCTTTAATCTCTTGCTCTGACAATTTTATATTAGTGGGTTTTCTTCCCATTCCTCCGGAAACAATAATCCCCTGTTGTGCGCCAGTGCATTCAATCATTTTCACCAAAGGATCTTTTATTAAGATGTTTAATTTTTTCAAATCAATTTCTTCTTCTGTTGGAGAAGGTTTAAGATATTCAAAATTTGTAGGAAGCCTTGTTTCTGGAATTTTGATTTGAGGAAGTGCAAGCTGAGGGGAGGGATATCTCGTTGAATTCAATGCAGGATTTATTTTAGGCTTTAATTCATTAATCTCTTTTGTTTTGGAATGAACTAGAGGTTGGGTGGTTTGTTTTTGCTCAAATGGTTTTAATTCCTCCTCTTCTCGCGAAAAAGTTATCTCTTGTTTTGGAGGATATTGCAAAGAGATTATTGGAGCAGGAGAAATTTCTATTTTTTCTTGAGAAGGCTCTTTGTTTATCTTTTGCAGCAAATCCTGCTTCAGAATTTTTCTCAATTGAAATATTTCTTTTTCCCCGGAGTTTCGAATAAGCTCTTGAGTAATTCTTAGAAGAACAAGTTTCCTTTTCAATTCAATTTCTTCGCTGACTTTCGGTTGTAATTTAGGCATTTTTATTTTCAGAAGATATAGACTTCTGGTAATTTCCAGGTTCTGATTCTTTCTGAACAGGCGCGTTTTCTGGAGGCATAGGCCTAAATTGAGTTACAGGAGGTAATTGTTGGGGCATTTGGGCTACTTGCTGAGGGCGATAAGCAGGATTTGATTCATGAAGAAGAACCAATCCTCTTGCCAGTGTTTTATTTTGCTCAAGAAGTCGGTTTAATCCTTCAACAACTTCTTTGATGTCCTTTCCTTGCTGCTCCTCTTTCTTTGAATCATTAACAGACAAATCTTTTTCCATCAATGCTGTCGCAGACTTTTCAAATAATTCTAGCAATCTGGAAATATTTTTAGATAAGCCATCAAACTTAAAAGACAAATCAGTCATAACTTCCTGCAAAGAAACAAAATTCTGAATTAAAATTTTTTCAATATTTTCATTCTTTTTTGGAGCTGAAGAGGCGTTTTTTTTAGGATTTTTTCTTGTCGATTTTTTAGAACGGGTTTTCACAATCTTTTTTATGGTAATTAGTTCTTCTTCTTTTTCCCCTTTTTTTGCCATATATGTTAGTGGGTTTTTCTATTTATAAATATTTAGAAAATGTTTACCTTTTCTTTGCCTTCATTTCGAGAATCTTGAGGCATTTTGGACTCGATTTCCAAGACAAATTCTGCTATTTCTGCAGCAACATCTGCATTAACGCTAATGCTGTCAATTCCGTTTTTTACCAAGAATTCCACCATTTCTTTTTTGCTTCCTGCTTGTCCGCAAATGCTTGTTTCAACTTTATTCTTTTTGCAAATTCTGATTACATATTCCAACTGATGCAAAACAGCGGGATTCATTTCATTGTAAAGATGTTGGACTTGTTCATTCCCTCTATCAATCGCAAGAGTGTACTGAGTTAAATCATTTGTTCCAAATGAAATGAAATCAATTCCCTCTTCGCAAAGTTCTCGGATTATTTCCACTGCAGCCGGAGTTTCAACCATTACTCCTACTCTCGCGTTGTTGAAGTGAATTTCTTGAAGCATTTTTTTGACTTGTTGGACTTCTTCAACAGAGATAACTTGAGGAAGCAAAACGCCTATGATTTCTCCATTTTCTGAAACGCGTTTCAAGGCTTTTAATTCTGCTTTGAATATTTCCGGATTCTTTAAACTGTATCTCACTCCATGCATTCCTAACATAGGATTAATTTCAACTTCTGGATTTGCTCCTTCTAAATTTTGGAACTCATCACTTCTTATGTCTGAAGTTCTAACCCAAAGCTCATCAAAATATTTTCCAATTTCTGAAATTCCATCATAAATAACTTTTTCATAATCGGAGATTCTGTTTTGCTGCAAGAAATATGCAGGGTGTTTTCCAGATTCAGCGATAATGCCTTCCATTCTTAAAAGTCCGACCCCTTTTAATCCTGTTTTAGCTGCTCTTTCAGCAAAGCTTGGCAAATCAACCATTACTTTTATTTTTGTTCGAGTGTCTGCAGTTACAGGCAAAACTTCTTTTTGTTGCATCTCTGCAACCTTCCCCCTGTAAACTTTTCCATTGGTTCCATCAACAGTTACAATTTCCCCTTCAACAAGTTTTTCAGTGGCTTGCCTGGTTCCAACAATCGCAGGGATTCCCATTTCTCTGGAAACAATTGCAGCGTGAGAAGTTAATCCTCCTTCATCTGTCACAATTCCCGCTGATTTTTGCATTGTGACAACCATGTCCGGGTTTGTCATTTTTGTAACAAGAATATCCCCTTTCTCCACTTTTCCTAGATGAGACAAATCTTTGATTATTTTCACTTTTCCAACTGCAATTCCGGGTGAAGCAGGGATTCCTTTAAGTAAAATTTCTCCAGATAAATTTCCTGAATTTTCATCAACTCTTTTTGCAATAGTTGTGATTGCTCTAGTTTGAACAATGTAAATTTTTCCGTCTTCAATCGCAAATTCAATATCTTGAGGCTTGTTGTAATGTTTCTCTAATTTAAGTGCAAACTCTGCAAGCTTGTTTAAATCATACTCGCTTAGTGTTGGAGCTTTTGACATTTCTTCAGAAAGTTTAACAATTTCTTTTTTGCTTTTTTCAGTTTTAATCATAGCAATTTTTTTGTCTGAGATTTCTCTTTTTAAAATTTCAAAGTCTCTGGAAACAGCATATCTGTCAGGAGTGATTGTTCCTGAAACAATTCCTTCTCCCAACCCGAAAACAGCCTCGATGATAACATTATCGTTGTTGAATGAAGGATCTTTGGAGAACATAACCCCGGATTTTTCTGATCTTACCATCCTTTGTACAACAACTGCTAACCCAACTTTTCTGTTGTCAAATCCTTTTTTTGTTCTATAGTAAGTAGCTCTTGCCGTGAAAAGAGAAGCAAAGCATTTTCTTATATGCTCAAGCAAATCTTCTTTTCCTTGAACATTAAGGAAACTTTCTTGCTGTCCTGCAAAACTTGCATCTGCCAAATCTTCAGCAGTAGCAGAACTTCTTGCCGCAACTAAAGCATAACCTTGTTTTTTCAAAACATTAAGAGCGCTTTCATTTTCAGAAGTTTCTTCAGCACTTAAAATTTCATAAGCTTCAAGGATTTCATCTTGCAAATCTTTTGGCATTTCAGAACTAATAATCATCTCTCGAATTTTTTTTGTTGTTTCAGTTAGTTGGTCGGTATTTTCTAAATCTATCTCTTGCAATAGTTCTTGAATTCTTTCTCCAATTTTTGATTTATCTATAAAATAATGATAAGCTTCTGTTGTAACAACGAATCCAGGAGGAACAGGAATTCCTAGATTATACATTTCCCCTAAATTTGCTCCCTTTCCGCCCGCAATTGGAACAGAATCTTTGTGGATTTCAGAAAACCATTGAATAAAATCCTCTTTATTGTATCCCTCTTTTCTAAGCATGTATTAGTTTAGTAAATAGGCATTATAAAGTTTATGAAAATTGAACTCTTAAAAAGTTTTATAAGGATGTTTCATCTTAATGAATTATGAAAAATAAATTAATCTTAATGTTTCTAAGTTTTGTATTAGTTTCAAGTTTTGTTTGCGCTTTGGATTATTCTAAGATAGATGGATTTGAAATTCCTTCAAATTACCAAAAGATGGTTGGAAACCAAAAAATTAATGTTTTCATAGACAATAGCTTTGTTTTTGCTTTGGAAATTAATCATGGAATAATCAGTTATTCCAACTTAACAATTGAAAAACCTTCTTTGGAAGTTTATGTTTTGCAGTCCACAATAGATAGAATTCAAGTTAGTGAAAATCCTTCAGCAGAGCTTATGAAGGCTTACAAATCTGGAGAAATTCGAGTTGTGAAGAAAACATTTGCAAATAAAATCAAACTTTTCTTTGCTAAGTTCTTCTTATCAAGAAGCAAATACCTTTAGGGATTAAATTTATAAATAAATTCTGATTGTAGAAACTATGGCATTATTATGGATATTAATTGGATTAGGAGTATTAATCGCAATAGTATTCTTTTCTTATTACAATAGATTTGCTACTCTGGAGAACAGAGTGGATAATTCTTTATCTCAAATTGATGTTCAACTTAAAAGAAGAGCGGATTTAATTCCTAACTTAATCGAGACTGTTAAAGGTTTTGTTAAGCATGAAAAAGCCGCAATAACTGCAGTTACTGAAGCAAGAAAAGCTCTTGTTTCTGCAAAAGGAATTGAAAACAGAGTTAAAGCAGACAAAACACTTCAAAGCGCTTTAAGCAAAATCTTCATTATTGCTGAAAACTATCCAACATTGAAAGCAGATACAAACTTCCTTGAATTGCAAAGAGAACTTGCAACAACTGAAGACAGAATTGCTTATGCTAGACAATTTTACAATGATAGCATTTTGAGTTACAATGATTTATGCAAGCTTTTCCCTGGAAAATTCTTTGCTGGAATCTATGGAAAGAAGCCAAAGCAGTACTTGCAAATTGCTGAATCCGAAAGAAAGAATGTGAAAGTTCAGTTTTAATTCTTTCCCTGTTTTTTTATCGTCGAGAGAAACTTATTTAAAGTTTAAAGTATCTTAATTATCATGCGTAGAATCGAGATTCTATCTTCCATACTGGCTTTTTTGTTTTTGGTTAATCTTATTTTTTCTTATGTTTGTTACAAAAAAAGCACCGAGCTTCAAGAGGATTTAGAACTTCTTATTGTAGAAAGAGATAATCTAATTTTAGAGCGAGACTTGCTTAAATCTGATTTGAATTATTCCAACAGTCAAATTGAACTACTTACAGAAGATGTTAAAGAAATTTACAAAAGTTGTATTGGAGACAATGCTTGCAAAGGGCATTATCCAGGAGTGAGATGGTATTGCAACAATGTGGGTGATTCTGTTTCTGACCCAAGTCATTTTTGTGTTTGCGACGCTTCCTGTAATTTGAATGCAACATTAATATAAAAATAAAACTGCCCCGACCGAGATTCGAACTCGGGTCACCGCCGTTCTCCAAAAATATCAAGAGTAAATACCCTTGAGGTTCTGGGTAGATAGTTAGACTATCTGGACAGTTGTGTAAGACACAAGGTTTATCCTTTCAACAAGGTGAAACCACTGTTTTTGAGAGGGCGGCATTCTTGGCCTCTGAACTATCGGGGCTTCTGTCTTAATTATAGGCTTTGCTGGATTTAAAAGGATTATGTTAAGGTTAATTTTTTATACTCATCTTCTCTAGAAAAAATATAGCCTCGTAGTCTAGTGGTCAATGATTCGGGACTCTGAATCCCGAGACCCAGGTTCGAATCCTGGCGAGGCTATTAAAATTTTAAATACATAAATTATAGTAATTCTTTTAAATAAGCAGTATTATAAACATAACATGTTCAAGAAAAAAAACTGTGGAAATTGCGGGAAAAAATTAGGGGGAAATTATTCTTATTGCCCCTACTGCGGAGAAGAGTTAAAAAATAAAAGAAAGACAGAAGAAGATTTCGGTTTACTTGGAAAAGATGATTCTTTTGAAGAAGTTGATCCATTTCGCGAAGTGGGCTTTGGATTGCCTGGAGGATTCAACATGATTCTTAATTCTCTTTTAAAAAATTTAGAAGGTTCTATTAAAGAATTTGACAGAGCTGACAAGCTTGATGAATTTGAAAGAATAGAAAAAGCAACAAAAAAACAGCCAGGAAATTTCCGCCAGGGAGGGTTTACAATTAACATTTCCTCTGTTGGAAACAAGCCTCCTGTAATAAAAATGAAATCTTTTGGAGATTCTGATTTATCTAAGCAGTTTAAAGGAAATCTTCCCGCTAAGGCTGAGAAGAAAAGTTTGCCTTTAAGCAATAATTTGTCTTCTGAAAAATTCAAGAATTTTTCTAAACTGGAAAAAAGCGAGCCAAAAGTGAATATTAGAAGGCTTCCTAATAAAATTGTTTATGAAATTGAGCTTCCAGAAGTTAAATCTCTTGAAGATGTCTCATTGATGAACTTGGAAAGTGGAATTGAGATTAAAGCAATTGCAGATAAAAAAGCATATTCTAAAAAAATTTCAGTTAGAGGACTACCTCTTGTGAATTACAAGCTTGACGAGGGTAAACTTCTTTTAGAATTCAAAACAGCTTAGTTTCTCTCTTTTAATCTCTGAACTTTTTTGGAAACTCTTTTTGAAACTTCTTTTCGAATTATTCTCTGATATTTTCTTATAAAATAATATGAGCCTGCACGGATTTGAACCGTGGACCCCTGCCTTATCAGAGCAGTGCTCTAGCCAGGCTGAGCTACAGGCTCATGAGAATATCTTGCTTTTTAGCATATTTAAAACTTCTTATGTGTTTTTAACAAGATTTTTAAGCGATTAGATTGTATAAACCTCATGGAAGAAAAAAAGGGGATTATTGTTTTAAAAGACGTTAAGAAATACTATCTTCTGGGATTAACTGAAGTCAAAGCGGTAGATGGAATTAGTTTAACAATTCGACAAGGAGACTTTGTGGCTATTATGGGTCCAAGCGGAAGTGGAAAAAGCACAGCAATTAACCTTGTAGGAAGTTTAGATGTTCCAACTAAAGGAGAGATATATTTGGATGGGCATAATATTTCTCATTTATCTGAATCAGACTTAGCGCAAATTCGAGGAAGAAAAATAGGTTTTATTTTCCAGCAATTCAATTTAATTAGAAATTTAACTGCAAAAGAAAATGTCATGCTTCCGATGATTTTTCAAGGAACAGATGAACTTGAAAGGCAACAAAAAGCAGAAGAGCTCTTGAAAATTGTTGAATTGGGGCATAGAATGAATCACTATCCTTCTGAGCTTTCAGGTGGAGAACAGCAAAGAGTTGCAATTGCAAGAGCATTGGCAAATGACCCTGAAGTTATTTTAGCAGATGAGCCTACTGGAAATTTAGACACAAAAACAGGGGAGAAAGTAATGGAATTCTTAAACAAATTTAACAACGAGGGGAAAACAATTGTAATGGTCACTCACGCTCCTGATTTGGCTTTGAAATATGCAGATAAAATTTACTGGCTTAAAGACGGAAAAATAGACAAAGTCACAAAGAAAACAAATAATCAATGGAAAGAAGTGAAAGAGTAAAATGAAAGAGTATTTTGTTTTAGCTTCTAAGAATTTAAAAAAAAGAGGAATAAGAAGTGCACTTACTCTTTTAGGAATTTTTGTGGGAATTGCGGCAGTTGTGTCTTTGATTTCATTAGGAAACACTTTGAAAGCTACAATTAACTCTCAGTTTGATAATATTTCTCCAGATATAATCAGTGTTCAAGCAGGAGGAATCTCTGGAGTTGGTGCTCCAGGAACAGGTGTTTCAAATCCTTTAACAGAATCAGATGCTGAAGCCATAGAAAGAATTGGCTCTGTGGAATTTGCAGTTCCGAGAAGCATAGAAACAATCATGGCAGAATTTAATGATAAAGTTTCTTTTTTGAGTGTTGGCTCGCTTCCAGATAGCTACAGAATCGATGATATTTATCGCCAGCAAAGCATTGAAGCTGCTTCAGGAAGACTTCTAAGAGCAAATGAAAGAGGTAGAATTATCATTGGTGCTAATTTAGCTTCAGGAAAAAATAATGGCTTTGAAAAAGACTTGAAAGTTGGAGATGAACTTCTCGTGAAAGGGCAAGAGTTCCTTGTAACAGGAATAATTGAGAAAAAAGGAAGTTTTATTGTAGATAATGCTGTTTATATGAATGAAAGGCAACTTAAAGATTTAAATAACTTAGGGGAAGAAGTTGATGTTATCACAGTTAAAGCAAAAAGTGTTGAGCTTGTTGAAATTACAAAGCAAGAAATTGAAAAGTTATTGAGAGAAAGAAGAGACGTTAAAATCGGAGAAGAAGATTTCGAAGTTTCTACCTCCGAGTCTATTCTTGCTTCAGTCAATCAAATTTTAATGGGTGTTCAAATTTTTATCATCATCATTGCTTCAATGTCTATTGTTGTTGGTGCAATAGGGATTGCTAACACCATGACTACTTCTGTTTTAGAAAGAAGAAAAGAAATAGGCACAATGAAAGCAGTAGGTGCAAGAAACGAAGATATTTTCTATCAATTCTTTGTTGAAGCAGGGCTTTTAGGATTTGTTGGCGGTTTAATTGGAGTTTTACTCGGAGAAGGAATAAGCTATCTTGGGACATTTGTTTTAAATCAAGCAATTGGAATTAGCACTAAGACTAATATTAGTTGGGTTTTAATTCTCGGTTCTCTTGCAGGCAGTTTTTTAATTGGCGCTGTTTCAGGAATTATCCCTGCTATGAAGGCAGCTAAAGAAAATCCAGTGGAGGCAATAAGAGGATGATAATTAGCAAAGAAAGTGTTAAGTATTCGTTGAATAACCTGAAAAAAAGAAAGTCAAGAAGCTTGCTTACAATAATTTCAATTCTTGTTGGAATAACAACAATATTTGTTTTTATCAGTTTCGGATTAGGGCTTTATAATTACACAAATAGTTTTGTTACAGGCTCTTCTGCAGATAAAATCACAGTTATGCCTAAAGGAGGAATGGGTGTTCCTGGATTAGATGATACTTTTTCTCTTACTGAAGCAGATTTGAGAGCTGTTCAAAGAGCCAATGGAGTTTATGATGCAGAAGGAACAAAATGGGGTGTTGCTGAAGTTCAACAAGGTTCAACAAAAAAATATGTCTTCGGAATGGGCTATAATCCAGACAAAAGCATGATTGTTGAATTCTCAAATCTAAAAATTATCGAAGGAAGAGAATTGGAGAGTGGAGATTATGGGAAAGCAGTTCTGGGTTATAACTTTTTTGTTGAAGGCAAAATTTTTCCAAGAGAAGTTGAACTCAATAATAGAATAAAAGTGAATGGAAAAGAAGTTACAGTGATTGGATTTTTCGATACTCTCGGAAATCCTCAAGATGATTCTTCAATTTATCTTACAAATGATTATTTCAACGAGGTTTTTACAGATACAACCGGTTATGGGATGATAATCGCAAGAGCAGACCCCAATAAACTTTCTGAAGCAGTGGAAAACATTGAAAAAAATTTAAGAAAATCTCGAGAAGTTGAACAAGGGAAGGAAGATTTTACTGTTTCTTCATTTGAAGATTTGTTGGAAAGTTACACTTCTGTTTTGAATATCTTATTTGGGTTTATTTTCTTAATCGCTTTAATTTCTGTTTTTGTTTCTTCCATTAACACTGCAAATACAATGATAACTTCTGTTTTAGAAAGAACGCAAGAAATAGGAGTAATGAAATCAATTGGAGCAAGAAATTCAGAAATATTCAAGATATTTTTATTTGAATCAAGCGTGATTGGTTTTGTTGCTGGCGCTTTAGGAGTTTTGCTTGGAGTGTTTTTAACTTTAATTGCTAAACAGATTTTAGTTCAATTAGGCTGGAGTTTTTTGAAGCCTTATTATTCTTTCTGGATGTTCTTTGGGTGCATTGCTTTCGCAACAATCACCGGAGCTGTTTCAGGAGTGTTCCCTGCGCTCAACGCAACAAGAGTCAGCCCTGTTAAAGCGTTAAGATATGAATAAGAAGAATTAAAATAAAATTATTAAAAGAAATTTTTCAAATTAATTTTTTCTAAGAGTTGCTAATCTTCTCTTATTCTTTTGTTTTTTATAATACCAATAAACTCCAATTCCCAAAACAAAAGCCAAAAGTATAAATGTTGTTGTTCCTGAACTCTTCTTGCTGTTTTGTTCTTTTAGTGTAAATGGTGTTGAATTAAACAAAGTTTTTTCTTCATAAGTCCTTCTTGTTCCGGTAGCATCGTTATATTTTACAATGAACTTTAATTCCCCTGATTGAGCATCTGCTTGGAATGTTGTTGTGGTGTACTCATTTGCGTCCAATACCCCTATTATATTCTTGTTATTTCCTAATACTTGAATATTCTCTTGTTCTGGAATTTCCAAGGAAAGAGCGTCAACATCCTGATTCCCTGTATTTAATATTTCCAAAGTAATTGTTTGTTTAGCTTTTGAATAATCTTTTACATGTATCTCAAATTCTGTTTGAACATCTTCAATTTCAATGTCAAAGCTTTTTATCACTTCTAGAACATTTCCAGAACTCATTATTTGAATATCCAACTTAGTTGTTTCCTCTTTCGCATTTTCATCGATTCTAAGAGTGTAAGGCACTAGCCAGGAATTTGAATAATCTCTTACATAATCTCCTGATTGAATTGTTTGCAAAGCATCACTGCTTGGGTCGAGGCTAAATGGGAACTTTTCAATTAAATTCAAGGTGACCTTTCCGCATTCACGGTTATTTATTCCTGTAACTTGGAATATTATTTTTACATTTTCTCCAGGCGATACTGGATAGGGGTCTTGATTAACTAAGCTAACATCCAATACGCATCCTGCTTGAGTGAATCCCAAGAGCAATACGATTAAGAAAGATGTTAAAACGTAAGACAAGAGCACCTTTTTTGCATTCATGTGAAAATCAATCTTTATGCGCTTTTAAAACTTTCTTTAAGAGCTGAAGTGAATTCAAATAATATTTAATTAAGGACATTTGCGATATTTAATAATAAAGTTTATATATTGCTAAAGTAATATTAATCTATAAACTGCATTAGTTTGATTAAAAGAGGAAAATGAAGAAAACCAAACAAAAACAAATTAAGGAAGCTAAGAAAGCTATAAAGGACGCACGAAAAGAGATAAAAGAAGCAGAAGTTGCGGTTAAAAAAGCTAAAAAAGAAATTTTAGAAGCAGAACAAGCAACAGGCAAAGCACAGGATGAAGTTGTTGAGGCTGCAGAAGTTACCCGAGGCAATAAAAGGATAACACTCACTAGAGCTGCAAGAGATTTGGAAAAAGCTGTTTATTCTGCAGGCGAATCTTCAGAAGCAACTGAAGAAGCAGAATTTAAGGTTTTAAGTGAATCAAAGAAAAATGGAAAGAAGAAGCCCTCAAAGAAATCTGCAAAGAAGCCAAAGAAAGTCAGCAAAAAAAGAAAATAAGGCTAGAATCTGTTTTTATCTTTAATTAGCTCTTTAATTAGCAAATTTATGAGTTGAATAAAAAATTCTTTAGTTTTTTGGTAACCCTTAAACTATGGCTGTTTTTTCAAAAGATATCTTTTTATATTGATTTAATGTATTTTAATATTATGAGAGATGAAAAAGAGGTTTGCATAGAGTCAAGCAAATCTTTTACTAAGAAAGCTTTTTCGTTTATAGGAATACTTTTCTTTTTTTACTTGTTTATTGTTTCAATTTCCCTTATTAAAGATAGTTCAGTGGATTTGTGGGGGGAATTCATTCGAGATATAAGCAAAAACATAAATTTTGTAAACGCGTTTGGAATCGGGTGGCTTTTTGCGTTAGTTTTGCAGTCTAGCGGCGCAGCAATTTCTAGCTTGCTGGCATTGAACGCTCAAGGGATAATCAACCCTTCGCTGATTCCTTATATGGTTTTTGGAACAAGAATAGGTGCAAGTATGATTTTCTTTCTTGCAATATTCATGATTAAGTCTCTAAAAAGAAGAGATTTTAGACACACTTTTGAAATCGGGCTTGCAAATATCATTTATGCCTTGCCTATCGCGATTTTACTTTTTTTTGTTGAATACTTTTTCAGCCCTTTTTTTAAGCTGAGTCAATTGCAAATTCCAGGAACTCTTCAAGAGAGTTTTTCTTTTGTTGGACTTTTAACTTCGCCGATTTTGCATTTAGCTGAATTTATTCCAAAATCAATTTCTCTTTTGTTAGGATTTATTTTTCTTGTTTCCAGTTTGAATTTTCTTTCAAAATTAATTTTTAATTTCTGGGGAGAAGAAAAAATTAAAAAAATTATGAATAAAGTTTTTAAAAATGAAAGAAACTCTTTTGCTTTAGGATTTTTTATCACTTTAATTTTAATGTCCACGGGAATCACTATCACTTTGATTATCCCTTTTATTGCTAAAAGAGTGATTAACCTAAAAAAAGCCTTGCCTTACATGATTGGAGCAAATCTTGGAAGCATAACCGATGTTATTCTGGGGGGATTGGTTGTGGGAGCGAGTTCGATTCCCGGAGTTTTGGCTTGCGCAATTTTCAGCTTAATTGGATTAATTTGGCTTTTCAATATTTCTTTAATGTTTAATCTTACCAAGTACATCTCCAAGAGAGTGATTCATGTTTCAAAAAAGAGAGTTCTTTATTTCATTCTATTTTTTGTGCTTGTCGCTCTTGCTCTTTGCTTTGTTTAAACCCTCTTTGAAAATTTTTATTTCTCGCCTATAAAAAGATATAAAAAAACCTTTTTCTTAAGGATAATATGATTAAAGCAATTTTATTTGATATCGACAACACCCTCCTTGGATTCAGGGAAATGAAGCGTGCGTGTTTTGAAGAGGCTATTGATGCGATGATTCGAGCAGGTTGGAAAGCCAATAAAGAACGAGCGCTTAATGATTTAGTTGAACTTTATGAAGAATACGGAATGGAATACGAGAAAACTTTTCAAAAACTTTTAGAAAAGCAAGGCGGGAAAGTCGATTACCGTTTGCTTGCTCATGGAATAAACACTTACAGAATTTTCAGAGTGAACTACCTTATTCCTTACCCGAATGTTCTTACAACTCTTTCTGAATTGAAAAAGAAATACCATCTTGCGGTTGTTACAGATGCTCCAAGAATTAAAGCTTGGATGAGGCTTGTCACAATGAAACTTGATGACTTCTTCGAGTTGGTTGTTACGAAGGGGGATGTTAAACGAGAAAAAACCAGCGAGACTCCATTCAGAAGCGCTTTAAGAATTTTAAAACTGAAAACTAGCGAAGTAATAATGATTGGAGACAGGATTCCTCGAGATGTTAAAACTCCACAAAAGATGGGAATTAAAACTGTTTATGCCAGATATGGAGATTCCACCCCTGTTCCAAAGGGAAAGAGCGGGGCTGATTTTGAAATCGATGATATAAGCGAACTTCTGAAGATAATGAAAATTTTAGAAAAAAGAAAAACAAAGAAATAATTTTGTTTTGAGAAATTTTTCTTATTAATTAATTCGAAACATTAAAAAGACTAAATTGCTTATCTGATATTCAATTAATAATTCATAACATGGAACAGAAAGAAGAAAAGAAAAAAATAGAAGTTAAATACAACCTTAGTAAGTACTGGGAAATTGTAAAAAAGTACAAATGGCAAGTCGCATTTCTTTTATTTGTTATTTCTCTTGGAGAATTAGTTAAAATTGCTGAGAAGTTTTTGTTTAAAGCAGTTGTTGATTACGGAACTGATTTTTCTTCCGGAAAAATTTTAGTGGAAAATTTTAAAGTTATCTTATTAACTATCGGAGGAATTTTTATTTTAACTCATACTATAAGAACAATTTGTAGCTGGTGGGCGCAAAGATTAATTGCGAGAACAGAGGCGGATACGATTTCAGATTTAAAACTGAAATATTTCAATCATATAATCTCTCTTTCGCATGGGTTTTTCACCACCCACAAAACAGGAAGTTTGATTTCAAGGCTTACTCGTGGAGCAAATGCAATGGAAAGGCTTTCAGATGTTTTCATCTTTAATGTAATTCCTTTGCTAATTCAATTCGTATTAACTTTTGCTTCAATTGTTTATTTTGACAGTTTGTCTGCAACGATTACTGTAATAACTGTTATTCTTTTTGTTGCTTGGAGCGTATTCATACAAAAAAAGCAAGAGCCAATTTATGTTTTTGCAAATAAAGCAGAAGATGCTGAAAAAGGGAATATCTCAGACATATTCACTAATGTAGAATCTGTGAAATACTTCGGAAAAGAGAATTTCATAAAAAAGAAATTTAATAGACTTGTTGACACAACTCGAGAAGCTCTTTTCAAAACGTGGGATTTTTATAAGATAATGGAAACAGGGCAAGTTGCCATACTGGGATTAGGAACTTTGTTCTTAATGTTCTTTTCTTTGAGAAAATTGATTGCAGGAGAAATAACCCTCGGTTCTGTTAGTTTCATCTACACTGCATTTATCGGATTAACTGGGCCATTGTTCGGATTTGTTTATGGAATTAGGGGATTTTATAGAAGCATGGCAGATTTCCAAGAATTGTTTGCTTATGGCAAAATCACTCAAGAAGTTAAAGATGCTCCAAATGCAAGTGAATGCAAAATTCAAAAAGGAGAAATTGAATTTGATAATCTAACTTTTGATTATGGCAGCAGAAAAATTTTCAAAAACTTTTATTTGAATATAAAAGAAAATCAAAGAGTTGCCT
>JAKLIN010000011.1 GCA_022709585.1 Nanobdellota archaeon
TCCATGATTTCAGCAGGATGCCCGTCACCACAAGCAAGATTAACCAAACGCCCTTGCCCAAGAAGATTAAGTGTTTTTCCATTTGCAAGCTTGTATCCTACAATATTATTTCTTCTGAGAGTTTTGCTTTTAGCGATTTTCTCAAGCTGATCCATAGAAACTTCAACATTAAAGTGCCCTGCATTTGTAAGAATAACTCCGTCTTTCATTTTCTTGAAGTGCTTTTCAGTGATAATCTCTTTACAGCCCGTTGCAGTTATGAAAATATCTCCAATTTCACAAGCTCTGTCCATTGTCATAACTTTGTAACCATCCATCATTGCCTCACAAGCTTTAACAGGATCAATTTCAGTTATAATAACATTTGCTCCAAGCCCCTTAGCTCTCAAAGAAATTCCTTTTCCGCACCATCCATAACCCGAAACAACTACATTTTTTCCAGCAACAGTCAAGTTAGTTGTTCTAAGTATTCCATCCCAAACAGACTGCCCTGTTCCATATCTATTGTCAAATAAATGCTTGCACTGTCCATCATTAACTTTTATCACAGGAAACTTCAGCTTATTCTCTTTTTCCAGTGCTCTTAATCTTTGAAGTCCTGTTGTTGTTTCTTCGCAGCCTCCGTAAACATTTGGCAATAAGTCAGACAATTCTTCATGCATCATCATTGTCAAATCTCCGCCATCATCAATTATTATATTTGGGCCAAACTTCAAAGTTTCTCGAATATGAGATTTGTATTCTTCAGGAGTTGGATTATACCAAGCAAAAACTTCAATTCCATCTTTTACCAAAGCAGCGCAAATATCATCTCTTGTTGAAAGAGGATTGCTTCCCGTAACTCTTACATGCGCTCCCGCGCTTCTCAAAACTTTTGCAAGATAAGCTGTTTTAGCTTCAAGGTGAACAGACACAGCGATTTTAATTCCTCGGAATGGCTGTGTTTTCTTGAACTCTTTCTCCAGCTTCGAGAGAATAGGCATATTAGAAATAACCCAATCAATTTTTCTTTTTCCTTCTGGAGCAAGATTAATGTCTCTTATTGAATAAGGCATATGTTAATTAGAATTTTATGTTTTTTAAATATTCATGTAATGACATATTGTTCAATTAGGCTGTTGTTACTTTCTATAATTGCCCATTCCAGGAATTATATGTCTAACTCCTCCAATGTAATCTTCAACATCACCGTAGAATCTCGGAATAATATGAACATGCAAATGATGAACTGTTCTTCCGGCAGCTTCAGCCTCATTTATACCAATATTGTAAGCATCAGGTTTTTTATAAGTGCCAACATGATCTAACATTTTTTTGCAGAAATCAACAGATTTGTCATTCAAAGGTTTATCAATAAGTCTTTGATACAATTCTTCAAAATTTGTCGCTTCGATGACTTTTACAACTCCGGATATCGCAGGTTGGAGATTTGCCCACTCTTTTTCAGTCAATTCGAAAAGAGAAGCAACATGTCTCTTTGGAATTACTTCTGCATGACCTGGAGTAACAGGAAATTTATCAAACTGTGCAAAGAAATGTTCACTATCATAAATTATTCCTTGTTTACTTTCATAGATTTTGCAAAACGTGCAATCAGCCATAAATAGAGTGATGGAGGAGTGTATATAAAGATTTTTACATCGAAGGGGTCTTTTAGTCATCCCGTTCAATTTGAGGTGTGCACCATTCATTGCTTATTTCTTTTTAAGAAAGAATGTAAATAATCATTTGTAATAAAAAAGATTTTGTATAAGAAACCTAAAACAGGTGTAAGGGTGAAAGGAGGGAATCGAACCCTCGTCTTGCGGACCACAACCGCACATTTTTCCATTAAACTACATTCACCATGAAATTATTCTGATAATTCAGTATAAAAAGATTTTTGTTGATGTTTTAAAGTTAAAAATAAATAAATTAAGAAAACTAGACGAGGCTAGTTGCTTTTAGTTAGAAGATAAAAAAATTAAAATTAAATTGAGTTTTCTTCTAATCTTACAATATCGAATTTGTCTTAACCGTGTTGGATGTACAATATTGAGTTGTACCCGCATCATTGAAGTATATCATAGCTTCAACTTCGGTGATAGGCCCATTAATTGCATTTGGTGCTGCTCCATATGCTATTGGACTAGCAGGAGTTTTAGTGCTTGCAATGGCAATATCTCCTGATAAATCAGATGTAACTGCTTGCCCAACAGA
The DNA here is from genome assembly GCA_022709585.1 of Nanobdellota archaeon. Classification (GTDB taxonomy): domain Archaea; phylum Nanobdellota; class Nanobdellia; order Pacearchaeales; family GW2011-AR1; genus JAKLIN01. The sequence continues at coordinate 2,200 of JAKLIN010000011.1, forward strand.
ATTTTTAAGAGAAATTTTAACTCCTCCTAATGTATCTGTACCCTTAACTCTTTTGACAGTTACAACACATGTTTTAACTCCGACAGCGTCATTACAATCTACGTATGTAACTTCTAGCTCAGAATTACTACATTTCTGACTTAGCTCGACTTGACTTGTAGAGTTTTTAACAAATCCATTAACTACAGCCCAGATAACTCCAACAATAACGATTCCCAAAAGAACCATTATTAAGGTTGTAACAATTTCTGACATCCCCTTTTTATTTACCATAGATTGAATATATCTTTCTTGTTTAAAAATGTTTTGATGTCTCGAGGATAAAATAAGGGCAAGTGAAAATATTTACTTGTGAGCAAACCAGAAATCATACTTCTTGTTCTTTTTGTCTATTTTGTCAGCTCTTGCAAATCCGAATCTCTCAAACTGGATTATATCCCCTTCTTTCAGGTTTTCAATTGCTTTTTCAGCAAAGCCTTTTTGGTGAGTTGCGTCAGGCATCATAATGTCAACTTCAACACCCTCGCTTACCCAATTTATTTTTTGAATTTGTTTGTTCTCGTTTTCTGCGAATTCAGAGGAATCACTAGCTTTTTTTCCAAGTTTAATATTGTAAAGATGCATAAGTCTAGTTTCTTTGCCTTTATTTTCATTGAAATCTTCTTGAGAAATAAAGATTTTATCTCCTACTTTCACTTTTCTTTCTTTTTCATCTAAAGGATGAAGCTTCACCTGAATTTCCTTGATTTTAGGGGCATCTTTTATTTTAAGCTCCACTGGATTGAAAACACAAGAATATCTTACAGCTTTAGGATCAATGAATCTTCTGTTGATTGCAGCAATCATATCAAAGTCCAAGTGAGCTGATTTCTTGGCAATTCCAACATGAGTTAAAAGCTCATAATAAGTTTCCTTGACAATTCCCCTTCTTTTCAAAGCTTTAAGTGTGACAAGTCTTGGGTCATCCCAGCCAATGTATTTTCCAGAAGTAATTGCCTCTCTGATTTCTCTTCCCTGGGTTGTTGCTCCAATAACCTGGAATCTTCCGTACTGAGCAATTGTTTGTTTTGGAAGCCCAAGCAAATCTTTAATATAATCTTGCAATTCAATTCTCTGCTCAAACTCATTGCTTCTAAGAATATGAGTAACTCCGCATAAAACATCTTCAATTGGATTGTAAAAATCATACATTGGCCAAACTCTGTACTTGTTCTTAAGTTTGTAGTGAGGTGTTTCAACAATTCTCAAAATAACAGGATCTCTCATAACCTGATTGTCTGCTTTCATATCCCCTTTTAATCTAAGAGCAATCTCTCCTTCCTTGTATTTTCCAGAAAGCATATCTTTCCAGTAGTTCATATTAACATCTGCTTTTTGAGTTCTGTGCTTGCACTCTTTTCCATCATGTCTTAAGTTTTGCAATTCTTCTTGAGAGCAAAGACAAGCATAAGCTTTTTCCATTTTGATTAACCTTTCAGCATAATCATACAATTTTTCCATGTCATCTGAAACAAATCTTGTTGCAGTTGGATGAATATCCAAATATTCAAGCACATCTTGCTTCATTGCGTCAACATATTCCTGACTAACTTTTTCAGGATTAGTGTCTTCAAATCTTAAAACGCATTTACCCTTGAATTTTTGTGAATAAACATAATTGAACAAGAATGAAATTGCGTGTCCAATGTGATTGTACTTGGAAGGCTCAGGAGGGATTCTTGTTACAATTTTTCCTTCAACAACATTTGGAATTCTTGGCAACTCTCCTTTTTCTCTTGTGTCTCTTTTACTAATTAATTCTTCAGCTTGCTCAAGTTCTTTTTGTTGTTGTTCTAATGAAAGTGAATTAACTTGTTTGATTACATCTGCAATTGTCTTGGCATATTTCGCCATGTCTTCTTTTTTCAAACCTTCATGGAAAAGTGAAGAAATAACAGCTCCCTGATTAGCTTTTCCGTTGTAAGCAATCGCATTTTTCAAGGCATAAGCTCTCGCTTTTTTTTCAAGATTTTGCATGGAAATTCAATAAAGAACTTATTAATAAATTTAATTGTAGCTCCCAGAGCCAGTGTAATTTCTTCTTTCCAAAGCTTCCACTCTCTGGGTTAAATGATAAATTTGATTGGAAAGCTCTTCAATTTTTTCAGTCATGTCAAGAATTCTTTTTGTTAGCTTTTTTCGCTTTTCTTCCAGGTTTGTTTGAGAGACTGCTCCTCGAGTTTCTGTTTGTCTGGTGTCGTAAAAACTAGAAGCCATGCTTTCCGAACGAGGAACAAGTGTTTTGTAACCCTCGTCGCTTTTTTCTGAAGAAGTATCGTTTCTATCGCTGCTTGAAGCCAAACTTCCTAAGAAACCAAAAGAATTTTCAGTTTGCGAATTTGATTGGGATAAATTGTCTGTTGTTCTCGAAGTGCTTGACTTTGCCATATCTGACTTTATGCTTGAAAGTCTTTCTTGCTGTCTGAGATAATGCCCTGTTAAATCAAGTGTCTTGCTCTTTTTTGATTTTCCAAACAAACCCATAGATTTTGTAAGCTAATCTTGTTTTTAAAATTAGTTATTCTTAAAAAACCTTTTTAAAGAGGAGAGACATAATGTAAATATGGCTAATATTCATCAACTGATTGCCGCCATAAACCCTAGCTTGTATCACAAAGTCTCCGATGATGTGCTGGATAAAGCAAAAGCGATGCAAGAATTTAAGGATATGGTGAAAAAAGAGGGAATTCAAGCAGCTGCAGAAAAAGCAAGCCCTTCATCTCTTGCAGAACATCAGCTAGTTTACGATTCTAGTTCAGAAACTCTTGAGCCAATTTACTTTTTCATCCTAGATTTAATGAATGATTTCCGTCTTTCTCCTCAGAAAGTTGTTGATAACTTTTCATCTTCTCCCGGAGGAGGTTATTTTGCAGAGATTGGACAAAGAGCAACAATTATGCAACAAAACGCAACAAGAATTTTAGGTGATGTAAACAGTGTCACAAAAAGTGTTTTGAACCTTCTTTATGACTTAAAAGATTTCAAAATGAGATTGCAATCTTATGATGATTTGAAATCCAAAGACAAAGACAAAAAAGAAGCTGCTCTCCTCACACTCAAACAAATCTGGTTAGATAAAGTTGATATTTCCCGAGGCAATTCCAGCTTAAAAGGATTAGGTTTAACAGGTGGATTCCAGACAATTCTTCACGCCTTCCTTGCTGTTGAAAATGAAAGCCTTAAGGGAAAAGATGGAAAAGAAATAGATTTGAATGATTCAATAAAAAGAATTCTCAAGCCAAGAATTCAAGAGTTTAATATCTGGGTAGCTGAATCAGAAAGAGAATTAAGAAAAAGATATGAAATTGAAAAAAATTATTTGAAAAGCCAAGTCGCAAATTTGAAATTGTACTCTCGTTGGGCTAAGCCTTACTTAAATGCAGCAAGAGGTTTAGAAGCAGGATTTAATCCTCGAGAGCCTGCAGTTGTAAACTCTTTTGATACAGTGCTTCTTGAGCTGACTCTTTTCGGCAAGAGCAAAATAGATATTCAAAATGCAATAGAAGAAAAAATTTTCCCTCAAGAATTCAAAAAAATGAAATTCAAAAGAAATTATAATTCCTGCATTGTAATCAGTTTTAAATTCCGAGGAATTCCCCAAAAGATTTCACAGCAATCTCATTATGTATTCGGGGGAAGAGCAGAAATAACATTTACAGCATATGCTTTAAACGACGACGAAATAAAAACGTTGAATAAAGAATTGGATAAATCAGATTTAGTTGATATCTTCAAGATGATGGATGATTCAAGTAATGAAAGCATTTCCAAAATGCAAGAAGAAATCGATGAATTTGTAAAAGAAGATGAAAAAAAAGAAGAAAAGAAAAAAGAAAAATCCAAAGATATGTCAAATCCTTTTTTGGCTTTACTAGGATATTACAATACTCCTGCTGAAAAAAAAGATAATTCTAAAAAAACTTCAGACAAAGATAAAAACAAAGATGCTTTGCCTGCTTCCGACGATTACATTGAAAAAAATCTTTTAAGAAAGCTCGCAATTGATAATGCTAAAGAAACAGCATTCACTTTATTTGATATTTACAAGAAAGCTCATTTAATGCCAAGCTATACTTGATTCTTCTAAAAGCTTGTAAAATAAAATGAAAAAAGAATCTAACAAACAAGATTCCAAAAAAATCGCTGAAGAAAAAAAGAATTCTAAAAAAGATAAAGATAATTCTGAAGAAGTACAAGAAGAAATTTTAGAAGTAGAACAACAAGAAATTTTAGAGCAAGAAGAAGCTCAAGAAAATGAAGAATCTGAGCATGAAACTGATTTTGAAAAAGAGATCGATTCCGAAGATATCGAAGAAGAGATAGAAGATGACGAAGAGATTGGAGATGAAGAATCTGATGATGGAGAAATAAAATTCAATCACTGGCTTCATTCCTCAGCACAAATTCAATCTGGCATTGGAAAATCGTCTCTTTCTAAACTTGAAAGAGCAAATATAAAATCTTCTGGGTCTTTGGAGTCCAGTGTTGCATTTGCGCCAAGGATAAAAGATTCCAGAGAAGGAAAAAAATACAGCAATTCCAAATACGAATTCAGCAAATACAGCTCAGATGCAGTTAAAAAATATTCTGAACAAACTCCTGGAAAAGATTCAAACGAGGAAAAAAATCAATAGATTAATAAATTAAAAATAATTATTTAGAAGATGGCAAAAGAGGGGTACAAAATAAGCGATATTTACCAGGGAGGCTATTCTTCTTTAGATCCAAACTCTGGCCAAGATTCATTGTATAGGATTCCTGCGGGCGAAATCGGAATGGCAACAGATTTCAGAACAGCAGATGTGCTAAAAGATATTTCTGATAAGTTAAAAACAGGGACAAAACAAATTGAAATGTCTACAATTCAGCCAGAAGTATTTGAATCAATTCCAAATCAACATTTAAAAGAAGTTAATAGATTAAGCAAACTCACCGGAGTAGACATCTCTGTTCATGCTCCTTTAATTGAACCATCAGGCTTAACACAGCAAGGATACAGCGAATTTGCAAGAGAGCAAGCAGAGCGTCAGATGCTTTCAGCTGTTGAAAGAGCGCATATGGTAAATCCTTCCGGGCATGTCCCAGTAACATTCCACTCTTCTTCTGGTTGGCAAGGAACAGAATACAAAAAAATTAAAGATGGTGAAGAAAAACTGAAGATTCCTTTGATAAACCAAGAATCTGGGCAGATGATGATGGTTGAAAAAGAAGAGGGGGTAAGAAGATTAGGTTATTCTGAACAAGACTTAATCAAAGGAAAAACAATCAGTGCTCAAGAAAGAATTGAAAATGTTAATGCAACACACTGGGACAATGAACTCTTGCAAATTATGGCAATGAAATCTAGGTTGGATAATGATTCTCGAGAGTTAGAGCATATAGACAAACAAGTTCATCCTTTAATCAGTAAGGGGATTGCAGATGAAAAATATCTCGAGGAAAATGTGCAGGCTAAAGATTGGAATAAATATCAGGAAATATTGATGCAATTTAGAGAGCTTTACGGACAAAATCTAAATTCTCTTTTTGAAAAAGCTTTCAAGTATGGATCAGAAGAAGATAAAAAAAGATTAATTGAAGCTTCCGGAAAAGTTAGTGAAATTGTTCATTCTAATACTAGTCCAATTGAAGAAACTTCAACAGCAATAAGTGTGTTAGTTAATGAACTGCAAAGAATAACTCCTAGGATTTACAAACCTGTTGAAGAAGTTGCTCTAGATAAAACAGCAACAACTTTTGGAAATATTGCTTTTGAGTCATATAAAAAATTCAAAGACACTGCACCAATTGTTACTATTGAAAATCCCCCTGCAGGAGGAGCATTCTCGAGAGGAGAAGAACTCAAGCAAGTTGTTGAAAAATCTCAGCAAAACTTCATAAAAAAAGCAATGAGCGAGTTAGGAATGTCTGAAAAAGATGCGAAAGCTCAGGCTCAAAAATTACTAGGAGTTACTTGGGATGTTGGACATATTAATATGATAAGAAAATATGGTTATGAAGGGAAAGATGTTGTTAAAGAAACTGAAAAAGTCGCCCCTCTTGTAAAGCATGTTCACTTATCAGATAATTTTGGTTTAGACCACACTGAACTTCCAATGGGAATGGGAAATGTTCCAATTCAAGAAATAATGCAAAGATTAGGCAAAGAAGGATTTAGCGGAAAAAAAGTAATTGAAGCAGGAAACTGGTGGCAGCATTTCAAAACACCTCCTTTCCAAGAAACTCTTGAAGCATTTGGTTCTCCGATTTATTCAATGAAAATGCAACCTTATTGGAACCAAGCAGGCGGATTTCAGCAAGGATATTTCAGCGGCTACGGGCAGATGCTTCCTCAAATGAATTACGAAACAACAGGTGCAGGATTTTCACAGCTCCCTGCAGAATTAGGCGGACAGCGAGGGGGAGGCACAGCAGGAAGCAGAATGAGCGGAAGACCAATGGAATGATTACACAATTAAATTTATTAAGCCTGAATAACTAAAGTTATTAATTTAAAATATAAAAGAGATATGGCAAATTATAACAATCGAAGAATAGCTTCTCATCAAAAAGCAAGAGATAGCTCTAAAAAATCTAAAGATAAGAAGTCTCAAGATGAGGTGGCTCCTCTTACTCCAGAACAAGACAAATATTACGGAGAGACTAACTTAAATTCTAAAAAGAATCAAGAATCCAAAAATGCCAAAAAAGATGATTCTAAATTAGAGTATTCTCCAGATTTAGTGAATGGTATTTTCCAATATGCAGTTAACAAAGGAATTGGGAATTTAGTTTCAAACCGCCCAGCGTTAGAAAGTTTTCGAAATTATCTTTCCGGCAAACTAGACATCCCAAAGTTAACTGAGATGACCATGGGATTAATTGAGAACGCTAACAAAAATGACAAATTAAAACGCCCGCAAAAAATAGAATATATCGGAGATAAACTTGCAAATTATATTTCTAAAGGAATTCCCGGGCAGGCTTTTAAGAAAGAATCAGGAGCGATATTAGGGGCTAAAAGAAGCTTTTTTGATTTTGGTTATAAAAGAAGGCAAGCATATCTTGAAAATACTGTTCAAGCTTTTGATGATCTGGGTTTACTTTTAAAAGACAAAGATGACCAAATTTTACCTGAATTAAGAAATCAGATTAAGAAGCACCAAGGGACAAGACTAATTGAGCCCTCTTTGAATGTACTTAGATCTTACAATCTTGTGAAAGGCAAGTATAATAAAGAATTAAAGGAAATAAACAAATATCAACAGAATTCTCCTAAACAAGCATTAGAAAGCATTTTAGGAGAATATAGGGAAAAAATGGCCGCATCATTTTTAGGTTTAATGGGTCTAACTTTAGTTGCACTTTCAAACCTCAACATAACTGGCGCAGTAATTGGAAGCAAAGATTACAATTCAATAGCATCTCTTATTGGAGCAGGTTTAATCTTAGTTGCATTATGTTTATTTTTGAAAATCAGAGCTAAGGCTAAAAAGGTTAGTAGAAAGCCAAAAGCAATTGCTTCGAAGAAGAAATCCAAAAAATCTTCCAAAGCTAAAAAAAGAAGATAATTTCAATAAAAAAAGATGGTGAAGAAAAAATCAGAATACAAAAGTGGCATTAAAAAGAAATCTCCTGTAGTTAGCAAAGAGAAACCTTCAAAGCCAAAAGACTTTCCTACATTAAATCTTCACAAAGATTCTGAAATTGCAATGGATTTTGCAGTTAAAGTTTACGAGAAATTTAATAAGATGGTTAAGTCTATTGTTCTTTTTGGTTCAGTAACTAAAAATACAGCTGTCTCTGGTTCAGACATAGATATTGTAATAATCCTTGATGATGTTTCAATTAACTGGGACCAGGAGTTAGTGGCTTGGTACAGAGAAGAATTAGACAAAATCCTAAGAGTTAATCTTTACAATAAAAGCATACACATTAACACAATAAAATTAAGCACTTGGTGGGATGATTTAATGCGTGGAGATCCTGTTATTGTAAATATAATACGATACGGTGAAAGATTAATTGATTTTGGAGGATTCTTTGAGCCATTGAAATTCTTGTTAATTAACGGAAAAATTAAATCAACTCCGGAAGCAATTTACAGCTGTTTGCAAAGAGCGCCTCAGCACTTTGCACGAAGCAAAATTTCTGAATTAAATTGCATTGAAGGCTTGTACTGGGCAATGGTGGACTCAGCACACGCAGCATTAATTGCAATAAAGATTATTCCTCCTTCTCCAGAGCATATTCCTAGAAATTTGACTGAAACTTTTGTTAAAGAGAGATTGTTAAGTTCTAAATATGTAGACTGGTACAGAGAACTCTTAGATTTGCATAAAAAGATAACTCATGGAGAGATAACTGACTTAAAAGGCGTTGAAATTGACACGTGGCAAGCTAGAACTCAAGAATTTATGAGAGTCATGGCTAGAATTGTAGACAGTGTAATCGGAACAAAATCCGAATAAATTTAATCTATTTAGGATAATTCTGAATTTGCCTAAAAATTAATTATATTTTAAAAAAATAAAAAATAAAAAATAAAGTTTTATTTGGTTTTCTTATCTTCTGTTTGAGCTAAGATTTCCTCAAGGTTTTCTACAGGTCTTTTTCCAGATTTTACGATAGCATTTCCGACGCCAGTTCTTTCATCGTATGTCATGAGAACTGAAATTAATCTTCCAGCTTTTTCTTTGTCATCATCTTGGAATTCTTGTAAAGTCATCTTTCTTTGTTCAGGAGAAATTACATCATCAGACACTTTTGCGCCGACATAGCTTATTACATCTTCAACGTAAAGGCTACCCATTCCTGCATATCTGAATTGAGATGCCTTTTTCAAGAGGTTTAATCCAGTAACGCTACCTTGATATCTTTCACTAGCAGATTCAGCTTCTAAGAAAATTTCGTATATTCCTTGAGAAACTGGTTTAGTTGGGCTTCTCAAAGTTTCTAAATAAAGTGGATAAACAGCGTCTGCTCCAACTTGACCATACTTTGCAGCACCTGTCTTGTCATCAATTCTTCCTGCATAAGCTGTGGTTAAAGCAGTCAATCCTTTATCTGTAAAGAATGCCCACTGAGTATCTCTTCTTGCTTGTCTTTCTTGAGCAATTTGTTCAGGTGTTTTTTCACTTTTTTTGTTTTTTTCAGCCATTTGTGTTTTTTTGTTTGACCTCCTTTCAATACATTGTTAGTATTTCAAGGTTATAATAAATGCAGACTGAACTAGTATTTAAATCTTTCCATTTGTTACTATTCTTAAGTAACACCTTTTTACAAAATATCTTGAAAAATCAAAATTTCATACTGATTATTAAAGAATTGTCTTAGATTTTTTAATTAAAGTGTTTATAGAAATATTCAACTTATTGAGCGGGTGTTACTGCTGGAACAACTTTCAAATCAACTTTGATTCTTCCAGGAAGCTTTGGGCGAATTTCTCTTAAAACTTTTCTTACCATTGCAACGCCTGCTTCATTTAAAACAGCGAAGAAGAATAACTCTCTACCTGGTTTCATTAATGCGGATCTGCCAACAGATTTTCCAAATGACAACTGCATTCCAGTGCTCATTCTATCTGCACCTGCACCTGTAAGCATTTTATTTTCTCTTTGAATGTGGTGTGGATAGGGGATAATTTTAAACAAATATTTATCTAAAAGAGCCTTATCAAGCTGCTTGTTCATGTACTGTCTGCAAGCTTCAAGAGCATGATCTCTTACCTGAATCTTTTCAGTGGAAGTAACTGTTAATTGATAAGGAAGTTTTCCTTGCTTGAACCAAGCTTCATTTCCCATTGTGAATTTAACAATCTTAGAAGCTGGAACTACTTTAACATAAGCCTTACCTTTTCTTTTGCTTGTTCTTGTATAAGGAACAACCGGCTTTCTTGAATATGCTGATGCTTTTCTTAATCCCATTTTATTTTTATTTGTCGTTTATTTCTACAGGTGTTGAAACAGCTTGCCCTGGAAGTCCAATTTCAAAGATTGCTCTGACAACTCCATTGTTTCCATGAGCTCCAGAAACTTTCCCTTTTATGATTTTTCCAGCAGGAGATTTCCACTCAACAGATTTTCCAATAAATTTCTCAGCGTTTTCTCTAGTTTTAACACCGTCGATTTCTATTAAAAAGTGCTTTTCTGTCACTGTGTGCTTTCCTCTTCTAAACTGTACAACTTTTCCTTTTTTCATGATACATATGGCAAGATTTAGTTTTTAAAGTTTGCTAATTAATACAGTCAAAGAAATAAGCGCAATTAAAGCCCAAACAAGATTCAAAAATCCTGATTGATAAGTTTTCTTCTTAAAAGAAATGTACATAACTCCTATTGCTCCGAGAAGATTCATTAACTGATAAGCTAAAGAAGAAATTTCAATAACCTGAAAACTTCCAAGAGCATAAGCAGTTAAAATCAATCCTGTTCCGACCCAACCAGTTATTTCATCAAACAGTTTTTGTTTCATTTGTTTCGCCTGTTTCATAACTATAAAGTGTAATCTAATATTTAAAAACTCATTGAAAATAAAATAAGGATGGAAAAAAATCAAGAGTCTACTTCAAATATTTCAGAATTAGAAAAGAAGGCAAGCGAGCATTTCAAGAAATTTGAAGCTGGCAGCAATTCTCGAGGAGGGACTCCCAAAGAAGTCTCCAATAGCTCTCTTGTGGGTTATATTAAAGATTTTATGAACATAACTGCCGCAGTGTACTATCAAAATTTAGAAATCATTCAACAAAACAGAAAGCTCTTAAAGGAAATGGAAGCATACAAAGACCTCGCAAAGACAGTACAATATATTTCGACAAATTTAAAATTATAAATTAGAAAACAAATTATAACTTAGAAAACAATCTCGAAATTTTTGAATTCTTTTCTTAACAAATCCAAGGCTTCTGAGCTGATATTGACTTCTGCTCTGCATTTCTGCTTTTCAAGAGTCTTTGAAAATTCTTCAGTGTCAGAATTCTCAATTTTATTTGTTATTTTAAGAATCTTATTTGGCATCAAAACAAACAATTTCCCGTCGAAAGCGGCAAGTTCAGCTGTTTTTTCTTTTCCCGGCTCCCCGTATTTGATTTTCATCCTTCCTTTTTCCAATGGAATCAGCTCTTTTCTTTGAGTGTATTCCATTAAATCGTTAATCAGAATAGTTGAATCTCTTCTAACTTTGTCAATTTTATTCAAATCAGATTTTCCTTTTTTGAAATCATTTTTTGCTGCAATAATATTTTTGATAACTTTCGTGTGCTGAGGTGTGAATTTGCCTTGGCAAACCATTTTTTCAAATTCTGTTATTATTGAAGCAGGAGATTTTTTGCCTGTGATTGAACCAAGCAATTTGAAAGCTGTTTCATGCACCTCTTCAAGAGTCTTTTCCTCAGCCTTTTTCTCAATTTGCTTTCTTAATTCAGCAAGTCTTTTCAAATACTCTTCTGTATCTTCAATGAATTTGTCTATCTTAGCGCCTTTTATTTCCTTAACTCTTTCATGTTCAAAATCTTTGTAAACTTTAATAACTCTGTCTAAAATATCCAAATATTTCTTTTCAAGCATCTTCTCTTTATCAATAAATGCAGCTTTCATTTCTTGAACAAGGTACTTGGGTGTTGGAGGTGCTTGCCCGTAAAGCATCAATAATGCTTGGCTTGGAGTTACAATGCTCCAGAAAATATCTTGAACAAGTATGTCCATTAATGAACCTTTAGCTCTTTTAACCGTCTTGTCTCCCAAGCTCATGAACATATCAATTGCTTCAGGAGAAGGCTTAAGTTTTCCCATTCTAAGAAGAGCTTTCCAAGGCATGAATGTTCCTCTGTCATAAAGAGGAATTCCATCTCTGATGAATGTGAAAATAACAGGGTGAGCATCCTTAACACTTTCCCAGAAATCAGTTAAAAGATAAACCTGGACATGCAAAAGATTTTCTTTAGCTCCAGCAATTGCGTGGGCTTCACCGATGTATTGATTAATCATCCCCCTTAATCTTTCTTTCAATTCCAATCTAGGCATTCTTTTAACATCTGTATCATCAATGATAATGAAAATGTCTGCATCGGAAGTTTTCAAAGCATCGCCACGAATGACGCTTCCTGCAGCAACATAACTGACAACATATTTTTCGAATTTTTGAAGGACAAGAGACTTATGGATTACAGCAACTTTCAAAACTTGCAGAATTCCCTTATCATAAAGAGGGAAAGACATTCCGATTGCATCAAGCAAGTCAAATTTGCTGTCAAGCCCTGTTTCCCAAACGTCAACAATTGTTTTAACATGAACCCAGATTTCTTGTTTCTCTTTTTTAATCTCATCAATAATTGTTTGCTTCACCTTAGGAATTTCTTTTAATTTCTCTTCTGGAAGAATCACATAAAGATGGACTTTTTTGGCGATTTGCTCTGCATCTTTCATATCTTTTTCATCAAGCTCTTCTTCTAAGAATCGAGGGATTGCTTTTGGAGGAAGAATTCCAATCACCTGAACGAAAGGATATTTTTTAACAATAAATGATTTTAATTTGTTAAGCTCTTTTTTTGTTTTTTCCAGCTCTTTTTGCGCTTGTTCTGAAATTTCTCCGGAATTATTAGGTATTTTTGCCTTATCTGAAGAGTAATTATCTAAATTTTTTTCAATGCTTTCATCTTCTTTCTTTTGCTTTTTTGTTTCAGAATTATCCTGCTCTTTCTGGCTCATATTTACAATAAGCTCAGTTAGCTTTTAAATGTTTTTAGAAAAAGCACAATAAATAAAAGTTAAATGCGCGAGCCGGGACTCGAACCCGGGTAACCTCGTTGGCAACGAGATATATTAACCACTATATTACTCGCGCAGTAATTTTAGCTATTCTAACCAAATAAAGAGCTTTTTTAAAATTTTAGAATTTATTAAATCTTTTTAAACCGGCATTTCCTAATGAAATTATCAATAAAAATTGATTAAAAAGAGGATTAAGATAAGAAGATGATTTGGGTTAATTTGATTTTGTTCTTGCTTTTTTTAGCGATACTTATCAAAACTGCAGATTATGCAATAAAATATTCTTCAAGAATCGCAAGAACTCTTCGTTTGCCTGAGTTTATTGTAAGTTTCTTTATTGTTGCATTGATTTCTGTTCTTCCCGAAGCAACAATAGCAATAATCTCTGCAATTGAGGGGGAGCCAAGCATGAGCCTTGGAACTCTTTTTGGGGCAAATATTGCAGACTTAACTCTTGTTTTTGGAGTAGTCACTTTATTTTCGTTCAACAAAATCCGAGTTAGAAGTAAGATTCTCAATAATAATTTTTTCTATCTAATTGTTCTTATCTTTCCATTGGTTCTGGGATTAGATGGAATCTATTCCAGAGCTGACGGAATAATTTTGATTTTAACAGGGATATTATTTTACGTTAAAGTTTATGCAGAAAGCAGAAGACTTCGCAAAAAATTTAATCACGCTCCAAAAGGGCATCTGGGAAGAGATTTGTTATTGCTTGCAATAAGTCTGGGAGTAATCATCTTTGCTGCATCTTTCACTGTAAAATACTCTGTAGGATTTGCCCAGGAAATAAAAATTCCAACAGTTCTTATCGGAATAACGATTATTGCAGTAGGAACTTGTTTGCCTGAATTAATCTTTTCAATAAAAGCAATCAAAGAGAATAAAGATGATTTAGCATTAGGAGATGTTTTAGGAACAGTTATCACAGACACTACAATAATCTTAGGTTTAGTTGCTTTAATCTCCCCTTTTAATTACAATTTAAGCAATCTTTACGTCACAGGGGGAGCAAGGCTTCTCGGAGGAATAATTGTTACTTTGTTTATGAAATCAGAAAAGTCATTGAGTAAGCTTGAAGGGCTGCTTCTTGTATTCTTTTACATTGCGTTCGTCTTTGTAGAATTCTTTGTGAATAAAGTGGTTTAAAATTTATTCAATAGATAACTATTAATTGAAAAGCAGGATTAAAAAGGATAAGGCAAAGAAAAATTATGATAAACACAATACGCCTCTTGTCCGCTGGCCACGCATACGCAACTTTTTTCATCTTTTCTGTATTTACAAGGGCCCACTTGTAAATAAATATCATTTTCAAACTGACCCGCGATTACAATCAGTTCAACAGGCTCTTTTAACACTTCTTGTAAAGAACGATTTCTTCCTTTGCATTTAACCCTAAAAATACTCGATTCTCCTTCAGATTGTTCAGACATATTTTATAAAACTCGTTTAGATTTAAATAGTTTTATGAGTTATAACAATCTTATTAAGAATAAGCATTTCAAAACTAAATCAAATTCGCACAACACTATCCTCTTGTGTTTAATCCTTTTTTGATTCAAAATTTATCTTTTTGTTTTTCTAGGAATAAATTGCAAAAAATGCAGGAATTGCAGGAAATTAAGATAATTCCAGGAATTATAAATTCCTAAAAATCCAAGAAATCCCAAGAATCCTAAAAAGCCAAGATATTGTCTTTTTTCCATTGTTTATTATAACTTTTCTACTTTATATAAATAATGTACAGAGAATAAATAATAAAATTAGTTAAAAATGGTCCATACAGGAGTCGAACCTGTCCTTCCTCGGTGTAAACGAGGTGTTCTACCGATAGACTAATGGACCTGATATTAATTACAATTAAAGGTAGTTAATGATTTAAGTTAATATTCAGCTCTTAAAAACTTTTCCAAAGAGTTTTTTCAAATTTTTTAATACCTTTGAATGCAATGTCATCATTTTATAATTACATCAGTATACAAATCTTTATAAACCTGTCAATATCTCCTAAAAACAAGATGAACAAAGCAAAGATTTTCACAATCTTGATGATTAGCTTGTTAGCTGTTGTTTTAGTTTCAGAATTCGCAAGCGCAGCTGACCCTTTCAAAATCGTTTCAGCTAAATGGCTTCCATCCGGAAAGCAAAGTGAAACAATTACTTTTGGAGACACAATTGATTTCTCAGTTTCTGTTCCTTACAACAGAGATATGATGAATTGTTATCTTATGAAAGCAAGAGTTTCTGTAACTCTTTACGAAAAAGATAGCAGACAATTAATTTATTCTTTCTTAAATGAAAAATTGCTTACAAGAGAAGAAATCAACAAAGGATTCTTTGCAACTTACCATATTGATCAAGATGTATATGACAACATAGGGCAATATTATGTTGAAGTTTACAAAACAGAAGCATGGATGGGCTGTTGGTATGGGGTAGAAAATGTTAGAGAATTATTAACACACAGAATTTACCTTGACGTTGAAGAAGCAGAAGAGCCAACACCAGTTATACCAATTCCAATTCTTTCAGAACCAGAAATGGAAATCAATGAAAATTCCGCTTATTCTTACCAAGTAGTTTCAATGGCTAAGAATGGTGGAGAATTAAAATATAGTTTAACTCAATCTCCAAGTTGGCTTTCAATCAATAGAAAAACCGGATTAGTCAGCGGAATAGCTCCAGAAGTAAACTCAAGCACAGGTTATAACATTATAATCAAAGTTTCAGAAGAAGTTTGCACATCTCGATTAAACAATAAATGCGGAAGAACCGAAGAAGTTACATCTTCCACTCAGCATTACACTTTAATTGTTAAAGACACCAACTCAACTAATCATGAGCCTGTTTGCGGTGATGACATCTGCGAAGCAGGAGAAAATTGTTCTGCAGATTGTGAAGAGCCAGAAGACGATGATGAAGAGAATAACTACTTTTACAAAGATGTTTACGAAACAAAATATTTACAAGAATCCAATGGAAGAAAAGCAGGAGAAACAATAACTCTTGTTGAACCTGAAACACTTAGAGCAAAGAAAGGATTCTGGGCACTTCTTTGGGAAGCAATAGTCGAATTCTTCGGAAACTTATTTTAAGATTTTTAATTTTTCGTGTTTAGGCAAATTTTATAAAAACTCAAATTATTAATTCCTTATGAATAATTTAATCAAATGGGGAATAATTTTAATAACTGGAGCTATTGGCGCTTTTAGACTTTATTCTGGTGGAGATTATGGTGACTGGGCAGATCTTGCCGCGCAATTTACCTTTTGGGCATTGTTAGCATTTGTCTTTTTACAAGGATTAGAAGCAGGTCTAAAATTTAAAAAGAAAAAATAAAACTGAAAATCATCAGTTTCAATTAATTAATATTCTAAATTATTGTCAAACTCGATTTTTCCTTTTGGCTTTTTAGAACTTGCAATAACATCATCAATTCTTAAAATCATTATTGCAACCTCGCTGGCAGAATCAATTGCTTGAGTTTTTATTCGCGCAGGTTCAATTATTCCTGCTTCGAGAGTATCTTCAATTTTGTTTACAATCAAGTTCAAACCTTTGTTTTTCTCTCCAGAATCATGAAGGGATTTAAGCTCTGTTAAAACATCAATTGGGTCTAAGCCTGCGTTTTCAGCAAGTGTAACTGGAATAAATTCCAAAGCAGAAGCAAATTCTTCAACAGCAAGCTGTTCTCTTCCGCTAAGTGTTTGTCCGAATTTTCTTAATCTCCTCGCAAGCTCAATTTCCACAGCGCCTCCGCCCGCAACAACACTTTCAGATTTCAAGCAGCAAACAACATCTCCTAAACCATCTTTTATTGCTCTTTCAATTTCATCAATAACATGGCTTGTTCCGCCGTGAATAAGAATAGTCAAAGATTTAGGATTCTCGCATCCTCTGACATAAGTTAAAACAGTTTCGCCATGTTTTACTTCTTCAACAAGCTCTGCTTTTCCAAGCTCTTCAACATTAAGCTCATTTAATCCGTTGACAATTCTTCCGCCTGTTGCTTTAGCAATTTTTTCCATGTCGTCTTTGCTGACTCTTCTGCAAGCATAAATTCCTGCCTTGGAAAGAAGATACTGAACAAAATCATCAATTCCTTTTTGACAGAAAACAACATTAGCGCCAACCAGCTGAATTTTATGAACCATCTCTCGAATAGTTCTTTCTTCTTGATCCAAGAAATTTCTAAGCTGTTCAGGAGAGCTAACAGAAATCTTAGCTTCAACTTCTGTGTTTTTTATTTCCAAGGGAAATCCAACCAAAGCAATTTTAGCATCAGTTACAATTTGAGGCATATCTTGAGAAATTCTTTCTTTTTCAAAAGCAATTCCAGAAATAAGCTCTGTATCTCCAACACCCTCGCTTTTAATTTTCTCAATTTTAATATTCTTTAAATCAATATTTCCCTTGTCTTGAATCTGCTTTACAGCTCTAACAATTATTTCTGCGAATCTCTCTCTTGAATCTTCAGCACCTTTTCCTGTCATCGCAGTCATTGCAACTTTCATAAGAATATCTTCATTTTCCTGGCTGACTTGATAAGCAAGCTCATTTAGAATTTCCTTGGATTTTTCAGCTGCAAGATGATATCCTTTAGTTATCATTGTTGGATGGATTTTTCTATCAAGAAGCTTTTCAGCGTTTTCCAAGAGTTTTCCAGCAATCATCACAGCTGTTGTTGTGCCGTCGCCAATCTCATTTTCCTGTGTTCTTGCAATCTCAACCATCATTCTTGCCACAGGATGTTCAATTTCCATTTCTTCAAGTATTGTGACACCATCATTTGTAACAATAATGTCATCTGTAGGAGAAACCAGCATTTTGTCCATTCCTTTTGGCCCTAAAGTAGTCTTAACAACTTCTGCAACCATTTTAGCTGCTTGAATATTATTTCTTTGAGCATCTTTCCCAATCATTCTTTGAATATCTTCAGGCATTAAGAAAACAGGTTTGTCAGTCATACATTTCGAAAATGTGCTGCTTTTATTAAGATTATGTATCTAAAAAGATATATCTTGAATCCAATGGTTTTAGTTAAATTATCTTTATATATTCCAGGATAACCAATTAATTATGGTTGAGATTCAAACAGTCAGTTTAGAAAA
>JAKLIN010000012.1 GCA_022709585.1 Nanobdellota archaeon
CATCATCCTGAAGTCCATGGAATTTTTCAGGAAGAGGTAATATGGACTTGGAAAGCAAAGTTAATTTGTCAACAAGAATTGAAATTTCTCCTGTTTTTGTTTTGAATATTTCTCCTTGAACTCCAATAAAATCTCCAATATCAAGATATTTCAAAAAAAAGTCAAAAACTTTTTTAGAAGTTTTTTCATCTTGCAAAACAATTTGAATATTTCCTGTGGAGTCACATACTTTTCCAAATGAAATTTTTCCCAAATCTCTTCTGCTCATTAATCTTCCAGCTGTTTCAACCTTGGCATTCATCTTGCTTTTCAAGCAAGATTCCACGGTGTTTTTTTTGTCAAATTTGCTGGGATAAATTTCTACGCCAGATTTTTTCAATTCTTCAATTTTCCTTTTTCTTTCATTAATTATTTGTTCTTCTCTTCCCATTTTAAAAACAGCTAATCTTTGTTTAAATAATTTATCTCATTAGATTATTCTAAAGACTGTCCATTTCATCGTTCAAAAGTCTGTCAACAACTTTTTGAAATTTGTCTTCTCTGCTTTTGTGAATATAACTAACTTTGTTGAAATTCTCTTGCAATTTTTGCACTTTTAAAAAAAGTGGGCGAAGTTTTGGGCTTTTAACGCTGTACTCTCCTAAAAGCTGTTTAACAACAAGTTCAGAATCAAGAATGCAAGTAACCTCTTCTTTAGTGTAAGTTGAGGCTAATTCCATTGCCTTAATCAACGCCTTATACTCTGCAGTGTTATTTGTGGTTTCCCCTATTTTTTCAGAATAAGCAGTTAAAATTTCATTATCCTTCCTTACAATCACTCCGATTGCCGCAATGCCAGGATTTCCACGAGAACCCCCATCAGAATTAGTATAAATCATTGCATAGTTACCTCTTCTGTTTAATTTTGGAAATCTTGTTGTTTAATTAAAAGTGTAAAACTTTGAAGCCTTTAAAATCTTGGAATTTTTCAAGGATAACATCAACTTTTCTTATTTGCGCATATTTTGGCCCGCTTTTGCAAAGCTCAATCATTTTGTTGACTTTCTCAGGGTCTCCTTCTAAAAAAACTTCAACTCTGCCATCATCAAGTTTTCTAGTAAAACCTCTAACATCCAATTTTTCAGCATTCTCTTTTAGGAAAGCTCTAAAGAAAACATCTTGAATTGTTCCTTCAATGTAAAGTCTCACCGATTTTTTCATAGTATTTCTTAGAAAATGGAGTTTATATTTTTAATTATCCAATTTTTTACAGATTATCCTTTTAATATCTTTTCTAACTCGCCTGTTTTTGTTAACTCATCCAATACTTTCTTGATTGAAGCGGTTGTTAAATCCTTTAAAATCACTAAACGAGGCAAATTCAAATAAGGCATAGAACGATTTTGGAGATTCATCTTCGAAAATTCTGATATATACTTCAGTTTTTCAGGAGTAGCAAACCCTAGAATATACTTTTTTTCAGAATCATCAATTGTATAATAAAAGATTCCATCTTTTTGTTCTAAAGGAATATATCTAAAATCTTTTTTAGGCATTTTAATCTTTGTTTAACAAATAACCTGCCAACGAAACAAGATAAGACTCGTTATCTAAGCTATGCTCGGGAGGCCATTGCCAATTTAATTTTATTCCTAAGCTGTGCATTAATCCGGTGATGTTCACCCCGTGCGCCTCAGGGCAAGAAATAATTTCTAAACTTGGATGAACTGAAGAAAAAAAGCTTTTTTCATTTTCATGTTTTTTTCTTGCAGAAGGCTGCCATCTTCGAGGATTGTACCATTCTCTTGAAGAATTCCAAGTTTCTTGGGCTCTTTCAGAATAATATTCCTCTGGCCAATCAGGATGTTTTTTTCTTAACTTTTCCTCAACAGATTCAATTAAACTAATGTGCTTTTGAGAGTTATCTGGGTAACATTCTCGTTTCCATTCTGGATGCAATAACCTCATTCTTTCAGCAAATTCTCCTATTGGAAATTCTGTGGAAATCACGTAAATTTCTTTGTTGAAATCCAGAACTTCATTTATCAATTTCTTCGGAGGGCATCCTTGCTTTTGATTGTAATTAGGGCATCCCGCAGAATGATTATGATAAGGTGAACGGCACAGACCTTGCAATAAAGAATCATAAGGAATTTGCGAAGAGTCGACTTGCTTTATCATTCTCCTAAAGAAATAAACTGGATTATAAATTTAATTATAAATATCTGGTCTTAATCAAATTCTGCTCGAATCTAAATATTGCTATTCTTGCTTATACCCTCTTCTGCTTTTTTTTCTCTCAGCTTCAATTCTCTCAACAGCTCTGCTGATTCTGTCTTGTCCGCCCCCCAATAAAGCATATCCTGGAGAGCTCATAACTTCGACTATTTCTCCTATAGGATATTTTGTTGTAGTAACCCAATTTCTTAGTTCTAAATAAACCGTTTCAATCCTTTCTTGTTCAGCAAGTTTAGAACCAGCAAGTTTTTGAGCAAGTGTTCCCTTCAACCCAAGACTTTCAAGATCCTCGAGTCTTTTTTTTGTAGACTCTGGGTTTTTGGTGTATCCTTCAGAAAAAAGTAAGCTTGCACCGGGAATTCTTATTTTTAGAGTCATAAAGTTAACAATCTTAAATCGTTTATAAAATTATAGATGTTCTAACGCATAAAATAACATTCAATAATATCAAAGTCCGAATGTTTTCTCCAAATCTTTCATCTGAGAGTACTTCAAGAAAAATTCCCTTCCTTTTTTTGTAATCGCGATTTTATTATTCTCTTTGTCTGAGCTGCGAACTTCTATCAAACTCTCTTTTGTCAAGTCTTTCAAGTAGAGCTTCATCTGCTGATGAGACAAATTTGCCTTGTACATCAGATGAGTTGGCTTAATTTCTCCACCTTTTTCCTGTATGATGCCGAGCATATCTGAGATTATATCCATTCGGCTTCGTTTTCTGGCCATGTTTTAGTATTTTAAATATCAAGAACAAAACAATCAAGTAGCTTACCAACTCAATCAGATTTCCAATAACATAAACAACTTCCAACTGAGAAAGCATAAATAAAAACTGGCTCAAGGCAAGGAGTCCGAAAGCAAATGTCAAAATTTTAGTGTTGACAAATCTGTTCTGTTTGTATAAAAGGTAATAGTTGTAAGTTATTAATCCGAGCAAGACTAAGGCAGTCGCATGGAACAGATAATAAAATTCTCTTCCCAAAACCGCAGAAATAATTATGAAGTAAAAAGCTAGCAAAAAGTCTCCAACTAAATTCTTTTTTGTAGGAAGCCTGTAAAGGATATACAGCCCTAACAGAGTAAACATTCTAAACAAAAAGAAGCTTATTCCATAGATTATTTGGACAGAACTAACAACTTTTGTTTGTATAATAAAATCTCCTATTGAACTAGTGACTGAAGTGTTATAAAAAATCGCAAACTTTGTTGCAGCCATTGCAGCTTGAGCCAGGGCAATGAAAAGCAAGCCAACCCCCAGATAAAGAGTTTTCTTGTTTCGGTTAAGCTTGTAATTTCTAAGGCATAAAATAAAAAATACCGACAAAACAACAAAACTAAAAATTTCTATAAGAATATCTCTCCCTAAGAACCAATCAGGAGTGAATAGCAGATTCATTTTTTTAAATTCCAAACCTCCTTTAAAAGACTTATGAAATAACTTTCTATAATCATTTTCTAAATTATCTATTCATAATCGATATATAAACCAGTTTATTTAAGTTTTTAGTTTAATCAAATTCAGCGCTCGTTTAGTTTCCCTCACCCGCAACAAGGGTGAGTGCACTTTCAGATATTAAATAAATAAAAAAACAAAAAAAGAAAATGATAGAAAACACAATGATGAGAGACCTACGGCTTTTAGAAGAAAGGCTCACTGGGGCTTATTCCGAAAATGACATAGAGTCAGCATTCTTGTCCAGCATAGGTGTTGCTCCAGTAGAGATGTATTACCTTCTCAGCAAAAATAGGTACCAATAAAAATAGATTTTTATCTTACCTTCTCTCTTTTAATTTTAATATCCGCGATTGTCTAACTCATTATTCACAACCGCAACAACATGGCTAGCAAAATACATCTTTGGACCAATCGAGATCTTATTTGCAACACCTTTTAATCTTCTTAATTCTTTTTTTGGAATTCCATCCTGGTCTCCAATCAAAAAAATGCAATTTTCAGGGAGTTCAGCATCTCGAAGCTTTTCCCCTCTTTTATCCAGAATAAAAAGTTCATTTCCTTGCTCGATTAACTCTTCAAGCAAATCAAACAAATTCTTTTTTTCAATAAAGCATCCCGGCAAGACTTCTGTTTTTTGTCCTGGTTTATACTTGTAAAGTATTTTCTTAATCAAAGTTGCAACATCTTTCTTGCTTATATCCAACTCTGGGGTGACTTGCATTTCAATGTGTTTTGGAGGATCAGGCATGCCATAAAAAACCAAATGAGTCTTTACATCATCTCTAACACCGTGTGAAAGGAAAAAGCTTGCAATAATAACATGAATTGCAATGTCCAATCTTCCTGCTTTCATTAAATCATCAAAATTTCCAGATGTTTGTGCTTTTTGTGAAAAATAAACAAAGTGTCTCATAACAACTTAATATTTGTTGGCTATAAAAAGCATTCTAAAAAGCGAACCAGTTAGTAGTCTTAATGTTCCACTGGTTGAAGCACAAAAAGAGGTTTAGCAAAGAAAGTGTCATCATCAACTATTTCCGCCATTTCAATGAATTTTCCATCGCAGAAAACGCAAATAATTTTTCCAGGAGGCAAATCCCGAGAAAGTTTTTCTTTGTGAATTAAATCAGAATATTTGATATTTTTTCCCGTAAGTATTTGTTTTAAATTGTTATTTTTTATTTTTATAACCTGATAAACTTGGGAAACAATTTCAGCAGGAATTATTATTTTTCTTAAAGATTCTTCATTTCCGGATTTGTACTCTTTGATTGCTTTTTCAAAATCGTAAAGATTAACCGAAGGATATTCTTCTAAATCTTCTTTGAATATTCCTGCGCGAATTCTTCTTAACTCCAGCATATGAGCTCCAATATCAAGAGCTTTTCCCAAATCATCAATTAATTTTCTAATATAAGTTCCCCCTTGAACTTCTGCTAAAAATAGGATATCTTTTCCATCTTTTTCAAGAAGCTGAAAATTGATTATCTCTCTTTCCCTTTCTTGTCGTTTAACTCTAGATTTAACCGGAGGTGTTTGAAGAATTTTTCCTGTGAATTTTTCAGATATCATCTTTTTTATTTTTTCAAGTTCCAATTCTTCATGAATTCTCATTATTCCAACATATTCCTTATCTTCACCTAAGAAAAATCCAGTTAATTTGCAAGCGCGATTCAAAGAGACAGGCAAAACTCCAGTAACTTTTGGGTCAAGTGTTCCGAAGTGGCTGGTTTTCTTAACTCCTAAATCTTGAAGAGATTTTCTCACAAAATCTGAAACATCAAAGCTGGTTGGTCCAGAAGGTTTATCGATATTTAAAATACCAAACTCTAAAAGTTCTTTGATTGTTTTCTCTTGTTTTATTTTATCTAAGTCTATTTTCATAAAAAGCGAAAATTAACCTGTTTTTTATATCTTTCTCGAGAAGATAAATAAAAGAAATTTGATAGTTTGCAAAATATTTAAACGCTTTTTAATTAATTATCAAATGAATTCTCAAACTAAAATGGATAAACAAGTCAAATTAAACAAACTACAAAGAGCAATAAAGCAATTACAAGAATTAGAAAAATTATCCAACGAAATGCCCCTCGCAGCAGAAGATTGGTTGGATGAATGGCAGATTTTGATTGCAATTATTTTATCAGCAAGAACGCGTGACGAGATTACCATTCCGGTAGCAAAAGAGCTTTTCAAGAAATATCGTTATACCGAACAACTTGCAAAGGCTAAAATTTCAGATGTTCAGGAGATAATTCGCCCAGTAAATTTCTACAAAAATAAATCTCGATACATAATCGACTGTGCAAAACAACTCACAGAAAAATATTCTGGAAAGGTTCCTCACGACGAGAAATCCCTTCTTCAGCTTTCAGGAGTTGGAAGAAAAACAATGAATGTATTTCTAGCTGAAATCGGAAAAAATGCAATTGGTGTTGACACCCATGTTTCTTACATTTCTCAGAAGTTGGGGTGGACTAAGAATTCAAATCCAGAAAAGATTGAGCAGGATTTAAAGAAACTTTTTCCAGAAAAGCACTGGAGAAAAATCAACTCTTGTTTAGTCAGATTCGGAAAAACTTACACCAGCAGAAAACAAAAGAATAAAATACTCGAATGTATTAAACAAATAAATTAAAATAAAACTTAGGTAATCAAACTATGGAAACAATTGTTTTAATCGTCGAGAATCTTAAGAAATCTCTTATAAAAGAAGTTATTGATAAAAGAATGAAAGAGTTTGAAACTCTTGGAAAAAAAGACAGTGATGATTTATTCAAGGAGCTCGCATTTTGTTTGATGACCGCAAATTTCAATGCTAAAAAAAGCATACAAATTCAAGAAGAAATTCGCGATGGATTTTTCACACTTCCTGAAAAACAATTAACAAAAAAGCTTGCTGAATTAGGGCATAGATTTCCAAATATGCGAGGAAAATATATCTGCGAGGCAAGAAAATGTCGTCGAGATTTAAAAAAAACTCTTAAGTCTTTCAAATCTGAAATTGAAGCAAGAGAATGGTTAGTTAAAAATATAAAAGGGCTTGGAATGAAAGAAGCAAGTCATTTCTTAAGAAATATTGGTTATAAAAATGTGGCAATAATTGATTTTCATATAATAGATTTACTTGTAAGAGAAAAATTAATTGAGCAGCCAAAATCAAAATCATTAACATCTAAAAAATATGTTGAAATTGAAAATATCCTAAGAAAAATTGCAGAGAAAACAAAAACTTCTCTTGGTGAATTGGATTTATATCTTTGGTATAAAGAAACAGGAACAGTTTTAAAATAAACTTTTTATAGATCTATAAAATCAAAATTATCTTTGTAAAGCTTTCCTTTGTTGGACATTTGCTACAGGAGTTTTAGCTTTTGTTTCATGTTTTGATTTTTTTGCATTTTCTTTTTCAGTAGCTTTTCCAGCTTCAACTGCAGCGATTTTCTTTTCAGATTCTTCTTTTTTCTCGCCGCTGGATTTATCTTCAAGTTCAGCTTTTTGTGCAGAAGCTTCTTCAACTAATTTGTCTTTAACAGCTTTTTTCTTGCTGGAAATTTCTTCAGCTTGTTTGTTCAACTTTTCTGCTTTTAATTTCTTGAATTTAAGATTTTCAGAAAGTTCATAAGATTCAACTTTTACAACTCCATTTTCTTTTACTGCTTTGACTTTGATTTTTGTAGGGGGGTGTTTTATTCCTCTTGTCCAAACCATTTCGTTTAATAATTTGTCAACTTTAACTTTGTTCAAATCTCTGTTTTCCACTTTCATATGCTTAGCCAGAAATTCTTTGATTGCTCTAACTGCTTTGTTAGCTCTTTTATATCTTGGAACTTTAATCCATTCAGTTCTAAGAGGAATAGTATATTCTCTTTCAAGTTTTTCAGTTTGAGTTTTTTCAGCCATTTTATCCTAAGTGAGATTTTCTTTGTTTTCTTGGTTTAATATGAAGCTTTGTTCTTCTCCAAGATCTTCTAACCTTGGTTACAGAAGCTGGATGAATCTTTTTTCCAGGTCCGAATTTTTTTAAGATAACCCAAACAGGTGTCCATTTGGTTTGTCTTCCTTTCTTGACAAGCTTTGCCTTTTTCTCTGGATTTTTGATTCCCATTTTAAGCAAATCCCTCCATGAACTTTTTTCCTTTTTCAGTGAGCTGTCTTCCTGGTCTTTTACTTCTTACACCCTTTATTGCTTTTGCAATTTCTGTTAAGCCAGCTTTATCTGTTTGTTGTAATATTGTTCTAAGAATCTTTCCACCAGATTTTCTGAATTCTTCTGGTTTTGAGCCTCTCCTTTTTCTGGAACCGTATTTTACTCTAAGCTTGTTTACTCCAACTGTTTTCTTTTTGTAAATTTGTCTTAACACGCTAGCTGTTCTTTTAAACCAGAAATCAGCATCGTTGATAGGTCTAACTTTAGCTGCACCTGATTTTACGAATGCAATCCATTCTGGAGCACTTATTTCAGGGAATTTTTTTAAAGCTTCAGCTAGCTTAGAATTATACTCTTGTGGGTCTAAATCATATACTGACATTTTGATTGATTGTTTATGCGTTTATCAGGTCGTTCCAAAACGGAACTAGAACAACTCGTTGAGTCGTTTAACCTTTATTTTAAGGTAGAAATTGCTTTATAAAATTATCTTTTTTGTCCTCTTTTGTCAACAGGGCTTCTCCACTTCTTCAAGAATATTGTAAATCCCACAATTCTTGCAGTAAAATTTGGGCCAAGCTTTGAAATAATCTCTTCAGACATCTTTTTCACTTGTTCTCTGTCATGTCCCGCACTTTTCAAAACACTAACTTTAACATTTTTTCTTTTAATGAAATGATTTTTTAGAGTCCCAATTAGGTTATCTGTAAGTCCGTTTTTTCCAATTTGTATTGAGGTTTGTCCAGGCGACATATGCAATAAAATTAAATATAGTTTTTATACCTTAGTATGTTGTTATTTCCACAATTTAGTTAACATTCACGCGCTAGTGGTTTACTGGTAGAATCTCTGCTTCCCAAGCAGGGGAACCGGGTTCGATTCCCGGCTGGCGCATTTATCTTTTTTTATTCAAGTGCAGAGAAACAGATTTAAACCTCAAAAGAGTATTATTTCTGGAGGTTAGATTGTTAAAATGAAAAAACAAATTGCGTTAAAAACTCTTTTTGGAATTTCTCTTGTAGGAGTTTTATTTTCGGGATATTTAAGCTTCACAGAGATATTTCAACAAACTTGCGGAATGGGTGTTCTTGGAACATGCGGTGCTGAAGTGTTTACCTTGCCTGCTTGTGTTTATGGGCTTGTAATGTATTCTGCTTGCTTGATTGTTTCTATACTTGGCTTAAAGGGAAAGTAAAATTTCTCAGCCAATAGAAAAATAAGTTTTATTTTTTAATTTTTTTAGAAGAAGATTATTTCTACAGAGTTCCACCCATTAAAGCTCTGACTAAACCATTTTTTTCAATCTTAAATTTATCAATTGCATGATATCCGCTGTCTTTAGAGCCACACCAGTCAATACAATACAATCCCATCCATACTGCTCCTCGATTTTTATCATAAGGTTCAACCACCCAATCGTAATATTCCAAAAAAGGAAAGAAATTAACTTTTTCTCCGCTAACTCTCGCACTTTTAGGGTCATAATCTATCCATCCTCCCAATTGATCACAGTCTCTATCTGCTTCATCTAAACGAAGTTCATCTGCAACAAGAATTCCTGTGGGAGTAATCTTTCTAACTCTAAAAAAATTGTTATAATCCGGTTCCTTAGCCCAAGATTGCCCGCATTGAATAAGTGTCCCAACCGGATATTGCCTTATTGCTTCTGCGTTTCTGAAATCTTTCCAGTTTAATTTAGAAATCTTAATTTCAGGGTTTAGTTTGTAATCCAACTTTTTTATAATCTCATCAGGAATATCTTTTCTGAATTGAACTAAATTCATTATTATAGATTATAACTCTCTTTTATAATCATTTATGCATCAGAAAATATCTGTTCATACGAGAAAAATAAATTTTATTTTTCAAATTTTTCTATGTCTTGTTTTTTTACTAGAATTGTTTTTAGTTTCTTGACTCCGAAAGTTCCATCTTTCATTGTTTTATCTTTGTAAACATCTTGAGCTTTAAACCAGTGCACAACAATATCTTTTTTATTTTTCTTCCAATCTCTGCTGTATTTCGCACAAAAAAGCGCAGCTTGTTTTATATCGCTCTCGCTCGCTTTTCCTTTGATATTAACAAAAGGGCTCCCCGCAGCAGAAGTATGAAATACCTCTTCGTCTTTTTGAATCTGTTTCATTAATTCTTCGTTGGTTTTGCTGTCTTTTCCAGCGAGGAATAATGTTCCATCAGAACTTATCATCTTTCTTAATTTTTTATTTTGATTCCAGAAGTGAACAATTGTCAAACATTTTTTTTGATTTTCCCAACTTAATTTTTTTAGAGCATCTTCAAATTTTAACCATTCATACTTTTCATGCTCTTTTTCATCCAGGATAATTTTTCCTTTTTTCACTTGAACAGCATAAAGAGTGAATGTTTGGCCTTTAATTCCTGGGCGATTTACAAGCTCTTTAGTATATTCGTACTCTCCAGAATAATTGAAAATTTGCAAAGATCCGACGATATTCAATCCCGTTTCTTCTTTAACTTCTCTTCGAACTGCCACTTCTATTTTTTCTCCAGGTTCAATTCCCCCTTTAGGAAATTCCCATCCTTTCCAATGAAGTTTTCTGTTTAAAATAAGATATTCTGGAATTTCATTTTCCAAAGAATAAACCACAACAAAAACAGCTTCACGATATTTTCCAGTCATTTTAATTTATTTCCAATTTCTAATTTTTTTCAGCATTCACAGCTTTTTCAGTTTCCTTGGACTTTGAAAAGAATTTTATTGCGTCTGCAAGTTCTTTATGTGTTTTTGCATATTCTTGCAAATCTATTTTTTTCATATAAGCTTCACATGCTTGAACAAGAGCTGTTGCTCCTTGCTTTGTTCCGCCCGGATGGGCATGGCATCCCGCACCCATTGTTGTAATAAAATCAACATTTCCCATTACTTCAATAAATGGTTTCAATAAAGTCGGATTTAATCCTCCAGAAATAATTGGGCAGCACTTTTTCATTCCTCTCCAAGAATCATCATCAAGAATAACGTGATTTGCGTAATCTTCATTAACAAGTTTCATTAAGTCTTCATCTTTAGCAGGAATCTGTCCCCAAATTTGCTGGAAGAAATGTCCTTGTGATTTAAGTTTCAAAATATTATTTGCAGCAGTTATATCCTCTTTCGGGCTTCCTTTCATTTTTCCAACACCTGCTGTTCCAGTATGAATTCCAGATGCGCCCGCAAGTCGTGCGAACTTTGATAAAACCAAAACAGAAAATCCAAAGGGATTTTCGGGACGAGTGAATCCTCCATGTCCTGCTCTGTGGAAATGAATAAACACTTCAGGATATCTTCTTCTAAGAGTTTGAACAGCCATCCATCCAGCGGTTATTCCGTCGATTAAAAATGCATAACTTCCTTTTTCAAATCCAGCATTGCGAATTATTTCACATCTCTTAATCATTGTATCAAAATCAGGAGAAGAAACATTAAATGAATGAACTTTTTTATTGCCTGTTTTTTTAACAGCTTTATCCATAGCTTCTTTTACATACTTAACCATCTGTTCATATCTGCAAAAATCTTGGTCAGCTTGAGGTTCATCATTCTTAACAAAATCTCCTCCTCCAACCCAGAAATCATAGCAAACTTCAGCGTATTCAGAAGCAGTTAATCCAATTTTAGGTTTGATTATAGTTCCAAGAATAGGCCGTCCATAAACATTAAGATATTTTCTCATATCTTCTAGAGTATAACTTGGCCCATCATAATGTTCCAGCATTGAAGAAGGGAACCAAACATCAAGAAGTTTTAATCCATTAACTTCTTTCATTCCTAAAACATTTCCAACTAAGAATGTCAAAATATTTTGCACATTTCCGCCTCTGTCAAAAATTCTCCAAGGATATGCAATCCAAACTAAATTTTTCTTTAAATCAACCTGATAAGCCAATGCGTTTAATTCTCTGGAAAAAGCAGTTTCTGTTTTAACAGGGAAATTTGTTCCTGTTGACGACTCTGCGGCAATTTCAGCTGCAGCCTGAAGTACATTTAATTTTTTAGATGGAATTAAATGAAACACTGTGAGAAGATATTCTCCGTTTTGAGCATCTTTTAATCCAAGCTGAACATAATTCTTTTGCTTTTCATTTAATGTTTTAACGAGTTTTTTTACTTCAGAATTATTAATATTAGATTTCTTTACAACTTTTTTAGTGTCGTGCTTCATATCATTCACCTTTTTAATCAACAAACAAATATGCCTCAAGAAGTTTATAAATGTTTCAAGGTATTTACTCTATCTTTCTTATTTCTGTCCCTTTAGGCGTATCTTCTAAAATAAAACCAAGTTGTTTTATTTTTTCTCTCAATTCATCTGCTTTTTTCCATTCTTTATTTTTTCTTGCTGTTTCTCTTTGTTGTGCAAGCTCTTCAACTTTTTTTGGAATTTCAATTTTATCTTTTTTGAAAATATCTAATCCTAAAACCCTGTCCATTTCCTTTAAAGTTTGATATTTGCCTTCTGCTTTTTCATCTCTTAACATCACCCATAATACAGAAAGAGCATTAGGCGTATTCAAGTCATCTTCCAACGCTTTTGTGAACTCTTCAAGGTACTTTTCATTTTTCTTTTTGTCATCCTTTAATTCTGAAGCGAGATTCTTCAATCTTTGATAAGAATTTTTAGCAGAAACCAGAGACTCTTCATTGAAAGAAAGAGGCATTCGATAATGAGTTGATAAACATAAATACCTATACTCTAGAGGTTTGAATCCTTGTTCAATTAAATTTCTAAGATAAATAACATTGCCTAAGGATTTAGACATTTTACCCTCGCTCATTGTCAAAAAACCTCCATGAAGCCAGTAATTTACAAATTTTTTTCCTGTCGCAGCTTCAGATTGAGCAATTTCATTTGTGTGATGTGGAAAAATCAAATCAATAGCACCTGTGTGAATATCCAAGCTTGGTCCGAATTCTTTCATGGACATAGCAGAACATTCAATGTGCCAGCCAGGGCGCCCTTTTCCAATTTCAGTTTCCCAGAAAACATTTTCATCTTCAGGGGTCCAGAATTTCCATAATGCAAAATCTTGTGCGTTTTCTTTATCATATTCATCATTTTTTACTCTTGCTTTTTTGGATTTTATTCTGTCAAGTTGCGCAAGTTTTCCATAATCCTTGGATTTGGAAATTGAAAAATAAATTCCATCTTCTGTTTTGTAAGCATATCCTTTTTTTATCAAATCTTGAATAAGTTTTACCATTTCTTTTATAGAATGTGTTGCTTTGATCACCAAGTCCGGTTTAGTTACATTCAATTCACGCAAATCATCAAAGAAAATTTTAGCGTACTTTTCTGTTAGTTCTTTTAATGTGATGCCTTCTTTTTTGCTGCCTTTGATAGTTTTATCATCAACATCAGTTAAGTTCATTACCTGAGTTGTTTTATATCCAAGGAATTTCAAACTGCGCACAAGTAAATCGTTAAAAATGTAAGTTCTCAAGTTTCCGATATGAGCATAATTATAAACAGTTGGCCCACAAGAATAAAGTTTTACCTCGCCTTTTTTAATCGGCTTGAATGTTTCTTTTTTTCTAGTTAGGGTATTATATAATTTTAAAGTCATTCTTTAATTTCAAAGAGAAAGCTGTTTAAAAATTATTTCACAACCATCCAAATGTCAGCGCTTCCTACTTGGCCTCTATCTCCTCTAATTACCAATTCATAAACAATGGTACAAGCAGGATCAGACTTATCAAAATCAAACTCAACCATCCTTGCAAGTTCTAAAGTTCCCCCTCTTTGTAGTTCTAATCTTCCAGAGGCTCCGACAATTTTCTTATTAGCTTGTTCAGGAGTCATAGCACTTCCACAATTGTCTGTAGAGTAAGCTGAAACATTGTAAGTATACACTTGAGGGTTTAATCCGTCTTCATTTTTTATAGAAAATGCAAAACCTTTAGAGTCATCGCTTCGTTTAATTCCTATTTTACGAGAATTGGGATAAATCACTAGACTTTTACCTTCTTCACTATTAAAAATCTTATTTATCTCTGCTTGAATTTGAGCGTCAACTCCTTCAATAGCGTTAGCTCCTGACTCAAAAATATTTTTAATCAAAAAAATACCTAAGACAAGCACGCTCATTAAAAGAACAATTGTTACAATTGTCCCAACACTCATTTCCATTGCCGCTTTTTTATTTTGCATCATTTTAAGCAGTCACTCCTGATTCCACCATTTGTTGAATTGTAGGAATTAATACTTTTAACAAAGTATACATTAAAAGAGAATTAAGAACCAATCCAAAGAGATTAATCACTAATCCTATTTTTCCAAGTCTCGTTGGATTTCTTTTTTGCTGCACTCCGCAGAATATTATTCCGATAATAGTTAAAAAAATTCCGAGATAAGGAGTGAAGAATATTAACTCTAAAAAGCTAATCATTCCAAGAGTAAATCCAGAAATTCCCAATGCTTCGCTTTTTCCTTTTTCAGTTTTCACTTCTTTTTTAACAGAAGTTTTTACAGATTTCTTAATTTTTTTCACCATCTTTCTTTTGAATAATAAAACTTCGCGTCTTATAAATCTTTTTAGTAAATGAATGGGATGGGAATGCAGGGATTCGAACCCCGGACACCATGAGCTTCAGTCATGTGCTCTCCCCCTGAGCTACATTCCCTTAGTTTCAATAAAAATTAGTTGACTTTTAAATATTTACCTATAAGAAAAAAGCAATAAAATCCGAGAATAAAACCCTTAAAAAATTTCAATATTTTTATTTTTTTAAGACTTCTATTTCATCTGCTGGAAGAGAACCAACTTTTTTATCGAATAAAGGTTTTGGCCATCCATTCGGGGTATACGAAACGGTTATAAGAAATTTTATAGAATCTCCAATTTCAATTGTTTTTTCAAGAGATTCAATTTTTTTGCTCATTGAAGGAAAAATGAATACAGGTTCATCATACACATTTATTACATAATCTCCCTCTTTTGTTTCAACAGTTAAGGTATATGTCTGGTTATATCTATCAGAAGTTTCATTTATTACATTTCCTTCTTGATAAACTTTATTGAAACATCCCGCACTTGTAACAACCAGTGTTCCTGCCAAGGCAAGTCCTGTTAAAGTTCGTCTGAAATTCATAAAAATTCCAACGGCAAGGCATTTATAAAATTAATTATTCTCGAGAAAATAAATGTAAGTTGGGATTAGGCCACCTTCTGTAGTTTGTTGTTTTTTAGGCAAACCAAACTCGTTAACATTCAACTTAGCGTCGTAAAGACTTGCACCAGCCAGGGTGCCCGTTTCATCATATCTTGCTTTTCGTAGCTCATTGCAAATTCATTGCTCCAAGCAAGCTGTGTCGTTTCTGTTGCAGAGCCTTGCCTCGCGACAATCTCCTTTTCAAGAGATGGCTTTTAATTGGTGGGCGGACCTTCCTCAGAATTAAACTTGATACTTTGCAAGTTTCGCTTATTTAAAAGCAAATTCCGAAGTTAACTTCCCAACTTACAAAAATACTCGAGATTGAGATTATTTAAACTTTTTGAAATAAGAAATTTCCAATTAACTGAAATAAAAATAGAATTTTTATTCCAACAAAATAAGAACTCGATAAGCACACACTCAGGCCTTTCTAGCATTATAAAATGATACAATTGAGGCTATTAGTATTTGCGAGCTGAAATTCTCGCCGAAGCTCGAATCTTACACAGCAAATCTATCAACGCAATCTTCTATTGCGGCCTTAGTTGTCTCGTTTTGCGGATGGCTTCGAGCTTAGATGCGTTCAGCTCTTATCCATATAGTGCGTAGCTACGCGGCCTGCCATATGACAACCGCACACCAGAGGCACCCGGATCCCGTTCCTCTCGTACTAGAGATTCGTTCCACTCAGACAACAACACACCTAGTAGATATTATACAAACTGTCTCACAACGTTCTTAACCCAGCTAACGATACCTTTTGATGCGTGAACTCCGACACCCTTAGCTGCTACTGCACAGCTAGGATAGGTAGAGCCGACAGCGATGTACCAAACCGCCCCGTCAATACGGACTATCGGGGGCGACAAGCCTGTTATCCTTGGGGTAACTTTTCTATCAGACACAGCTTCCATTAAAAAAGCATGTGGGTTCGCTAGGCCAGACTTTCATCCCTGCATTTCTTGCTTTTCAAAATGCAGTCAGACAAGCTTTTGCCCTCGCACTCAACTCCGGATTTCCAAGCCGGATGAGCTTGTCTTTGGGTCCTACCGATATTTTTTCGGCAGGGTGCCGCCCCAGCCAAACTGCCCGCCTGCTGGTGTCCTCTAAAGAGTAAGCAGCTTTATTGGAAATGGGTGGTATTACAAGTTCGCTCCACTGTCACCGAAATAACAGCATCGATGCTCCCACCTATTCTATGCACCTTCAATAAAGTTACAACAACAAGTTGCAGTAAAGTTCCACAAGGTCTTCACTTCCCACTAGGCGTCCGTGGCATTTTCACCACGCAATATTTTCAGAAGGTCCTGACTAGGGACACTAACAACCTCGTTAAACCATTCATGCAAGTCGTAAATCATACGACAAGGTATTACGCTCAATGTGTTACATTTCATTTGAAATGGTTAATAATTTCTTATTAACTCTTCATATCGCTATGAAGTTCGGACTATATCTTTATCATAATCTCTTATGATATCTGGCGTGTAGTCTCTGAGGATTCTAGATATTTTTTTATCTAGCCTTTCCTGCTGATTGTCTGCAACCATCTTATTTTCACGCAAGCCAACTTAATAAACTTAAATTGTCGTCGTAAAGTGGTATTCACAGATTTTCCAGCATTTGGCCAAATTAACAATAAAACTCTCGCGAATTTTAAAGCATTCAAAAAATCTACATAAGATTCATTGAATGTAAGGCAGTCATAATATTCTACCTTAAGAGGGTCATAGTTAC
Organism: Nanobdellota archaeon; assembly: GCA_022709585.1. Taxonomy (GTDB): domain Archaea; phylum Nanobdellota; class Nanobdellia; order Pacearchaeales; family GW2011-AR1; genus JAKLIN01. The sequence continues at coordinate 16,729 of JAKLIN010000012.1, forward strand.
CCCCGCCGTTTGATGGGGCTTAGCTCCCTTGGAAGGAAGTTTGACACACCACCACTGGGCAGGTCTCACCAAGTATACACATTCTTTCGGATTAGCACTTGGCTACGTTTTTGGTAAACAGTCGGGCTGTCCTTGTTACTGAGATCTATTAATGCACTAAATTTCCGAAGAAACAAAACACAAAAATAGACACCCCTTACGCCGAAGCTACGGGGCTAAATTGCCGAATTCCCTTAATCAGTTTCACCTTTCATGTCTTAGCCTTCTCAGCTAGAGCACCAGTGTCGGTTGTGGGTACAGTTGATTAAATTCGTTTAGCAATATAACTTTTCACTGGCTCCCGGAGTCAGCAACTTTATTCTACAAATTCTTTTGCGTCTTAGGATTACCCTCGACAAACTTCTTCATAAAAACATCCTCTCGAATGCTTGCTTATCCCAAAGCTCTTATATTACAAAAAATCCAATCAGTGCAGGAATATTAACCTGCTTCCCATCGTCATACGCAGTTAAGGTACAACTTAGGGACTGACTAACCCTTGGCTAACATATATTGCCAAGGAAACCTTGCTCTTTCGACACTTTGCGTTTTCAGCAAAGTCACTTCCTACTATTACCAGGATTTTCATTACTTACCGCTCCACTCTTTCTCTCGAAAAAGATTCTGCGCAATAAGTACGCCTGTTTACCCGAACATCTCATGAGATGCCGCCGAAGTATCGGTATTATGCTTAGCCCCGTCCATTTTCAGGGCCCTAAACCTCGATGGGTGAGCTGTTACGCTTTCTTGAAAGGATAGCTGCTTCTGAGCTTACCTCCCCACTGTCTCAGGTTTAAGACACCTTTCGATACACTTAGCATAAATTTAGGGACCTTAACTTTGGTTTGGGTTGTTCCCCTCTCGGAACAGTATCTTACATACCGCCCCTGTTTCATATCTTATGCAACCAACAGCTTCTGAGTTGGAAAGAGTTCCGTAAGCGATTGCTCCTGCAAACTCCATCCGTACTATACACCGTTGGCAAACTAGATACGACTATACGTAGGCATATTTCAACAGGAACCAGCCATCGCCGGGTTAGAAAGGCTTTTCACCCCTATTCACAAATCATCTAAGCGCATGTACACAGCACTAGTTCAGACCTCCATCCCTCTTTCGAGAGACTTCATCTTGCTCATGAATAGATCACCCGGATTCAGGTCTGTCCAATATGACTATCGCCCTTTCAGACTTGCTTTCGCTTCGGTTACTCCCCATAAGGGATTAGCCTCGCCATATCAGAAAACTCCCTGGCCCGTTCTTCGAAACGTACGTTACAACTCTTGTTTGCAAATGCAAGAAGAGCAGTAACACTCTGTAGCTACTAGATTTCAAATCTTTTCACACCTTGTTATGGGTTCTTTTCAGCTTTCCCTCGCGGTACTTGTTCGCTATCGGACTTTGGTTATATTTAGGGTTAGTAGTTAATTCTACCATATTCGGACTTCCAATCCAGGAAATCTTACTCGTTTAAGCAACTTCATATTTCTTTTCTCTACGGGACTATCACCCTCTAAGGTCCTTTTTTCCAAAAAAGTTTGATTCAGAAACTTAGAAATTTATGCTCACCACATCTCCGGGTTCTTTTCAGAACTGGATTCAGTTTGCCCTTTGTCCTTTTCGCTCTCTGCTAATGGGGACATCACTAATTTGTTTTCTTTTCCTGCCGGTACTAAGATGTTTCAATTCCCAGCGTGTTCTTCCCTTCCGGGATAATTCGGAAATCTCGGGTTCAAAGCTTGCATGCAGCTCGCCCAAGCTTATCGCAGCTTGCCACGTCCTTCATCAAAACCAAAACCAAGCTATCCGTCTAGTAGCATTAATAGTAGTATCACTTTATACTCTAGCTAGTGGATTCTGAGTGTGTGCTTATCTCATTGAACATAAGTTCTCAAAATGATAAGAGAAGATTGTTCTCTCACCATGTTCCAACATTTTTGTTGAATATGATTTATTCCATTCAGAAAGAATGGACCTGCCGTGAATCGAACACGGAGCTCCTCGGTGCAAACGAGGTATTTTGCCGTTAGACTACAGGCCCTTTAGTTATTCCTAAAACCTGCAGTGGTTTTTAAATTTTATTGCTTCGTCGTAAAATCTAAAGATGTAGAAGCAGAAACATTTGCAATAATATTAAAATTTAGGAGGTGATCCATCTGCAGGTTCCCCTACAGATACCTTGTGACGACTTAACCTACCTCACCGCGCTAGGATTCTTCAAATAGCTTCATCCTAACACAACTTGGTTGGTTTGACGGGCAGTGTGTGCAAGAGACAGTGACTTATTCACCGTTCGCTGATAACAAACGATTACTACGGATTCCATCGTCATGAGGCTGGGTTTCAAACCTCAATCTGGACTGAGATAGACTTTAGGGGATTAGCTTCTCCTTTCGGAGTTGCATCCAATTGTATCTACCATTGACGCGCGCGTGTCGCCCAGGGGATTCGGACTGTGCCACCTAACGTAGCCCATACTTTCATCCGCGTTACCACGGCAATCTCCCTATTGTACGTATAGTAAATAAAGACATGGGTCTCGCCTGTTACCTGATTTAACAGGTCACCTCACGGCACAGGCTGACGTCGGCTATGTAATTCCTCTCAGCGTGTCAGGTAAGCCCTTTAGACTGACCTTCATTCTGCTGTCGCTCCTGGTGAGGTTCATGGTGTGGAATCTGATTGAACCGCACGCGTCACCCGTTGTAGTGTCTCCCCGCCAATTCCTTTAAGTTTCGGTCTTGCGACTATACTTCCCAGGTAGCACACTCTTCGGCTT
>JAKLIN010000013.1 GCA_022709585.1 Nanobdellota archaeon
ATTTTCATCTAAAACTTTTTTGTTCAGAATTATCTTTGCTCTTTGCATTTTAATGACTTGGAATTTTGAAGTTTCTATTTCTTTTAATTTGTCAATTTCATTTATGTTAAGGCTAGTTAACGCACCTTCACTTTGATTTGGTTCTGCATTGATCCCCAAAATGAAAGAATCTTCAATCAAATTCGCTGCTTTGACAAAAGTTCCATCTCCCCCCAAAGTCAAAACCAAATCTGCATCTTGCAATAATTCTTTTTTTACAGAAGAATATTCTATTGCAATAAAGTTAGAATTTGGAAAATTGTCTTTGATGTCTTCTATTTTTTCAAAAAGATGATTCTTCAGCTTTGTTTTGTAAACTAAAACTATATTTCTAAACATGTTTCTCTTATTCCGAGTAGTTCGTAAATCCCCTGTTTTGTTGTTAGTTGGACACCTTGTCCTTGCCATTTTTTAAAAGGCGAAGGCAAATTTGGAAGCCCTTCAACTGCATTAACTGGGACGTAAACTTTTACGCCCTTTCTTAATAATCCTTGAATGGCATAATCCACACAAACATTAGATGCAACTCCCCAAACAATAGCCCTGTCTGGGTTTATTTTGTCAATGAGCTTTTCTGCATAGGGATTTCCAGCGAACATATCAAATTTATTTTTGTAAATTATTATTTCTGGAGATTTTAGAGCTTGTTCTAAGTCTATGTTTGGATTTCTCCAATCAATTACATGAGGATTAATTGGTTTTGTTGCATCAACAAATTCAATTCCGCTTGTTCCGATAACGCAGTGTGCAGGGAAAGTATTAATGTAGTCGGGAGTTTCAGAGATTTCTTCATCTTCAAGAGTGTGAAAATCTCCGGTGTTTATAATTTGAAGCTTCTTTTTTCGTGCAAGTTTTGTTAGCTTTTCAAGATTTGATTCTATTTTTTCAGCATTGGGAATATACAAGTTTCCATAATCTCTCATAAAATCATCTTGCGTATCTATATTCAAGCAAATTGTTTTCATTTTTCACTCCGTTATATTTAGTTTTCAGACTGTTTACTAATAATTCCAAGTTATTTGATATTTTTAAGATGTAGGGTTCTGCATGAACTTGTTTACTTTTCTCTGGCATTTTTGCAACTTCTCGCAAGCAATAATTTCTTATTTCACTTAAATTTCTTTTAGGATGCAGTCTTTCTCCATTTTTAATGACTTTTTCCAACAAAGGTTTTCCTGAAAATTGTTCGTTGTTTAAAGAAAGCAGATCATACTGATATTTCCCATCTTTTTCGATTCTGTAAACTTGTTTTATTCCCGGATAAGTTTGTTTTTCTGCAGAAAGTTTTATCTTAGGCCCTGTTTCATCCTCAATTAATTTGTAAACTCCTGGCAAAGCTGAAACTGGTTTAGAAGTAATTAATTCAGTTCCAACACCATATCCATTTATTGGAGCTTGTTTTTCAGTGAGTTCTGCAATTTTATATTCATTTAAATCATTACTTGCAACGATTTTTACATAATCTAAACCTTGTTGGTCGAGTATTTGTCTTACTTGTTTTGAAAGAGTTGCTAAATCTCCAGAGTCCAGTCTCACTGCTCCCAGTCTTTTTCCTTGTTTTTCAAGCTGTTTCCCAACTATTGCAGCATTTCTTGCTCCTTGAAGTGTGTCATAAGTGTCTATGAGCAGTGTGGGGTTAGTGGAATCTCTTTTTACATAAGCTTGGAATGCTTGAAGTTCTGTTGGAAAGGACATTACAAAGCTGTGTGCATGTGTTCCGCTTATTGGAATTCCATACTCTTTTCCTGCCATCACATTACTTGTAGCAACAGCTCCTGCGAGATATGCAGCTCTTGCTCCTTTAACTGCAGCATCTTGCTCTTGTGCTCTTCTTGCTCCAAAATCAACAACAGCTGCTTTTCCTGCTGCTTGCACAATTCTATTTGCTTTTGTTGAAATCATTGTTTGAAAATTAATCGTATTTAGTAGAATTGTTTCTAGCATCTGAGCTTCAATTCTAGGAGCGCTAACTCTAATCAAAGGAGTGTTTGGAGCTACAGGTGTTCCTTCTTTCACAGAATAAACTTCTCCGGTGAATTTGAAATTTTTTAAGTAATTTAGATATTCTTCTGTAAACAAGTTCTGGCTTCTCAAGTATTCAATGTCTTCGTCTTGGAATTTAAGATTTGTTGCATAATCAATTGCATCTTCTATTCCGTTGGCAATGAAAAATCCCCAATCTTCAGGCAATTTTCTTATGAACATATCGAAGGTAGCTTTTTCATTTTTGTTGCTTTGGAGATAAGCTTCGCCCATTGTCAGCTCGTAAAGGTCTGTGAGCATTGTTCTATTGTCTGTTTTTGTTGTCATCTTAGTGTACTTTTTACATTTATACTGCAATAGTGTATATCTTACACTATTTAAACATTATTGTTATGTACTAGATGTATTAATCACACTAAGAGCGATACAGATTTTTTTCACTAGCGAGCTTTATGCTAAATTAGGTGACTACATTTCTTACATTTTGTAGACACCCAAATAGAAATATTTAAATAATCTTATTTAATATTATTTAACATGGCATTAAAAACATTTAATTTAGACAATGAAGCATACGGAAAATTTTCTGAATTTTGTAAGGAAAATGGGCTAAGCATGAGCAAACAAATTGAGATTTTTATTAAAGCTCAGATTGAAGAGAATCCAAAAGTCCGAGAAGGATATCTAAGAAAATTAGAACTTATTAGAAAAGGAAAATTTATTAAAGTTGGGAAGTTTGAAGATTTTAATAAGAGATATTCTTAACTAAATGAGTTATAATCTGGAAATTTCAGAGCCACTTGATAGAATCTTCAGCAAACTTTCAAAAAAAGATAAATCACAATTTGAAATTCTGTCTAAGAAAATAAAAGAGATATTAGAAGACCCTCATAAGTTTAAGCCTTTAAGGGGGAATATGGCTAACCAACGAAGAGTTCACATAAGACACTTTGTTTTAACATATGAAATTTTAGAAAATGAGAAGATTGTTAGGCTTCTTGATTATGACCATCATGATAAAATTTATGAATAGTTTCACAAGAAAGAGAAATAAAATAAATCTTTTGAGGTAAAAAACTCTTATGAAATACAAATTCCCAAGCCTTAGTGCAGAATTAAAATTAATGAAAGAAAAGCCTCTTCCTTATCTTTATGAAATCAATCTTCACAAAACGAAAGTTCTAATTTTTGGGCTTAGGCACACTCAAAATCCGAATCATACACAATTTGAGTTGATAACAAAGAAAATAAGAGATTTCTCTCCAGAAAAAGTATTATTTGAATTCCCAGATTCTGCTCAAAATTTATTTTATTCTAAAGATAAAGAAAAAGCAATTAAAAGAATTGGAGAAATAAGGATAATTAGTGATATCCTCCCAAAGAAAGTAAAAAGAATTCCTGCAGATAATCCCCAAAAAACTCTTTTAAATTCGGGATTAGGAAATTCTGAGGATATAGAAATTTTAGAGGTTCTTATTAAGTCTTCTCTTATTTGCAAAAGAGAAGGAATTCCTATAAAAGAGTTTATTCAAGAAGAATTGAAGAAGAGAAATAAACTGGCTTTGTTCAATAAAACTTCAAATTATGTAAAAAAGTTAACTGGAATGAATCTAGACTCGGTTAAAGACGCTCAAAAGATTATGCCCACGCCCATAGATAAATATTGCAGATTAAATGATATCATGAGAAAATTTTCTCTTAAGCGAGATGAGGGAATGATAAACCGTCTTATTGAAGAATTAAAAACATCTAAAAGAATAATCTTTTTTGTTGGAAGAAATCACGCATTGAGATGGGAAAAGATTTTAAGAAATCTTTCTAAAGAATAAACCGCCCCGACCGGGGCTAATTTGGCTCTTTTTGTGAAATGCCTCATTGGGGTGGCGAATTACTTTTCACGCACCCGACAGGGCGTCGAATTATCTAAGAGCCTTTGTGAAGAACCTCTTTTGTTTTTTCTTCCACTTTTGTGAATCTGTTTTTGATCTTCATTTCTTCTCTTCCATTATTTTACTCCCCTCAACCCATTCAATAACTTTCAGAATGAATGCAACTGAAAAACTAACTAAAAATGCCATTGATACTTCTGTGTTGAATGGAAATCCAATAGACAGCATTATTGTTGAAAGTATTATAAGAATAGCTAAAACTCCTACAACCCATCTCCTTTTTTTCTTCGTATCTTCACTAACTTGAAAATATACTTTTGTCATTTCTTACTTAAAGTCGTCGGAGTTTAATTAGTTTTCTGTTTTTTAATTTATTTGAGACTTCTTATTTTCTCAATCTGAGGATTATTATTCATTCTTTTATAAGAATCTGCAATTTCTCTAAATTTTTTATTTATCTCTATATTTCTCTTTATTGCATCAACTCCAAATTTATGTAAAACAAAATAGTTATTCAAAAATTTTAATAATTTTTTACGGGGGATTTTAGAAGATTCTTTAATTATCTCTTTTAAAGTGTCTTCTGTTATTATAGGCTCTTTTTTTGAAATCAAATATTTAATGATATCAACTAAAGCATAAATTCCCGCTCTCTTAAAGTTTGGATTGAGCAAATTATCTATTTGAAGATTATAGTGTTTTGCTAGATTATTCCAAGTAGTTACCCTCTCACTCCAAAAGCGATTTTCCTTAGAACTTAATTCAGAAATTTTATCTATTTTTTCTATAAGATTATTATAAAGTTTATCTGAAGGTTTTGTGAAAAGATTGTATAAGCTATCAAAAATACTCAATTCTATTTCTATTTTTTCTTTCACAAAAGGATATTGTTTATCCACTTCATCATCTAATTTTTTAAGAATTGGAATAAAATCTTCATTCTTAAAATCCTCTTTTGGATAGCCTTCATATTTTCTTTTATCTATCTGAATCTTAAATTTCTCTTGAAACTTTAAATGTTCTTTAAAAAATTTCTTTGATGGGGGTTTAAGTTGTATTTCTCCCAGCATATCATTATTAAAATAAATATGCCTCCAAAACAAATATATCGCTAAAATTTCTTTTTGTAATTTCTCCTCTTTAACTTCATCCCCTGTTTTGTCATCAAAAATCATAAAACCCTTTAAATCATTTTTATTTTTTGCACGAGGATCAAAGGAATACCTTGCAAATTCAACCACTCTATATTTTTTAGAGTTTATCTCAATTGGGACAGATGACCTTGTTTTTTCTCCATTTTCTTGCAATTTAATGAATTTACTAAAAAACTTTGTATAACCTCTTTTTCCCCCTACTTCTACAACCAAGGATTCCAAGAATACTCTAAAGTTAAAGATCATATTACTTATCCCTGCAAGAACAAATGCAATAAGTAAGCAGTATACCCAACTTAAAGAAGTTGCAAAAATTAAAATTAAGAAAAAGATTATTCCTGTTATTAAGCCATGAGTAAAAACTCCAAAAATAAATGAGAAAATAAAGAAAATTACAAAGAAAAAAATATCTCCGATGTTAAGCTTCATCTTTTTCTTCTAATCTATTTAACATGTTTAAATTAAATCCTGCATAAGTGTAAAAAACGTGCATTAATCTTTTCACATAATCATGACTCCAAGGAGTCTTTTTCGGAAACATTAAAATCAAAGGATCTTTTCCATCCCCTTTCTTTTTATAAGGTCTTGTATTTACAAAGTTACCTTTCTCATCTTTATCAACAACCCAAATATTTTGCATAAAGCTGTCTTGTTTTGGATGAAAATAACCCGAATGGTCGCTGTAATCTTGCTCTACACCATCAAAAAATCTTCCTTTATCCATTCCAATTACCTTGGGCCAAATATCGCTTTTTCTTAAGTTACTTATTATATCCTTAAATCTAGGAAAATTTTTACTCCCCTCTTCACCGATTAGAGTCTTACAAAACTTATTATCTAATATTAAGTATGAGGTTATGAAATAAACTTCTATCATTTGCCTAGTTAATGCATTAGCCGAATGAAAATATTCTTTTCTTATGGCTTCCGAGAACTCTAACGATAGCTCAAACAACCTACTTTTTATTAGAGACACACAAAAACTCTTTTCAAAATTTTCTACAGGTTCGTTTTCTTTCTGTTTTAAATTTACCTTAGATAAGATTTCCTCTTGTATTCTAAGATACATTTCTAAGAACTCTTTCCTAATATAATATTTTTTACAAAACTTCTGTATGTTCTTCATAATACTATTTCTCTCTTGTCTTAACAAAACCCACCAGTCGAAAAATTCATCTACTTTTTCAAAAATCTTATTTACCATCTTCAAATTTATAGCTTTCCATAAATTTAATCAAGGGTCCTATCTTTCCAATAATGTCTGGAAGTATTTGAATTATAGGTATACTTTTATCATATTCATAGGGCTTTATTCTTCCGTCAGGATACCTTGTAATTTCGGAATACGGAAAAGTTATCCACGATAAAAAGTAAAGGTTCATAAAAACCTCGTTCCTGTCTAAATTTAATTCTAATTTAACGCTTTTTATCTTTTGTTTCGCTTCTTCATAAAGTCCCGGAATAAGTCCGCTATTTTTAAAAACATCATAGAAATTTAACACGGCTAAAAGCTCATCTTTAGTTGAATTCAAAATCTTCTTTGAATTATATAAATACTTGTTAGCTTCCTTCAGTTTGTCTTTTGGGATTTTTCTCTTCAAGAAAGTGTTTATTTCTTTATTTCTCATTGCTTTTTCAAGTCCCATCATAAAAACTTTTGGACTTTTGTGACTAACCTCTTTTAATTCATCGATATTCAGAGTCTTTCTTAGAATAGATTCTGCCTTCACTAATTTCTCTACTGTTTGCTGTAAATGATATAAAATTGTAGAATACTCTTTCTTCCTTCTTTTAAATAAAATCTTTGATACGTCATAATCTATCTTTGCACATTTTATTAGCTTTGTAGCATATTCAAAAATTTCTTTATCCGTATAACTTTTTACTCTTTTTTTTCTAAAAAGTTTTAAAAATTTTGTAATTAAATCCATAGAAAATCAATCTAATCAAAATATAAAAAGATGAGCCTTCATGACAGCAAATCCTAAATAATGCTAATTTGTTGATTCTTTATGGAAAGCGAGATAACAAATAAAGTCTTTCAGCAAGTAATGGAATTATGGGTTTTACCCGAAATAGAAAGAAGAAAGAAAAAGAAGATAATAAAAGATGATTTTGATTTAACGAGAGCACAGATTCTTTTTTCGCATGATAAACCCTTTCCGAAAATTAGATTAAATCAGCAAGTTAAAACCATTGTTAAAGGAAAGGCTACTAGAGATATAAAAAAAGGAGAAATTGTTTATGAAAAAAATCTTGACAATATAGAAGATATCAAATTAACAGAGCAGGATCCTAATTATGCACACATTACTCTTTTCCTCTTTAAAGGAAAATGGTTTATTTCTTTTGACTTTAGGTATAATCAAAAGAGAGCTAAAGAATATCTTGATGCTTCAAAGGAATTTCTTGAGAGTGCAAGAGATAATTTGAAAGAGAATCGATTAAGGCCTTTTTTTGAAGATTCATTTGCTTGTATTGAGCTTTTAACCCTGGCTTTGTTAATACAATTTCGTAAACAATCTACTTTGAAAAATCATGATCAACGTTTGGAAGGATTAAAATCTTGGGCAGAACTTGGGAATGTTAAAGAAGAATTTTCAGAGAAATTAAGTAAACTTTGGGAATTGAGGAATTCTGCAAGATATTTATCCAATACAGAATTTAAAAAAGAAAATCCTAGAGAATATTTAGAAGTGATTGAAGAAATGTATAATTTTGTAGAGAAAAGTATTTCTTAGTTCAATTCCCCCTACAGGGCATCGCGCATCCCAACATTTCGACGCCTCATCCAGGAGTCGTGTTTTGATATCTCAACGCCTAAGGGGGGTGTTGCAGTTTTTATGTGTAGACGCCCCGACCGGGAATCGAACCCGGATTTCAAGCGCGACAGGCTCGTGTTCTGGCCATTAAACTACCGGAGCTTTATGTTAAATTAGGTGCCTTGAGCTGTTTTTAAAATTTGCTATAAATGACTATTTTGAATTCTCATAAACTTCTGTAGCAGATTTCATTTCGTTTTGTTTTCTACGAATCCTTCTTAAGTACTCTTTTCCGGCTTCATATTCCTCTTGTCCCAGAATTTCATTTGCAACTTCTGAGCATATCTTTTGACATCTATCTTCTGGAATTCTGTTATAAATCTCTCTTGCCAGAACGGGATCCAAAGGAATACCTAATTCTTCTTGAAGGTTTTCGTAAAATTTTTTAAATGAATATTCTATATAAACGATTTTTTTTTCTTCTGAGCTGCTTGAGTATTTCTTTATTTTTGGAGGAATATTCTCGCTTTCTGAAACTTTTTGTTCTAGTTTGGATAAATCTTTTTGCATCGAGAATGGAGAATTAGTTGTTTCTTAAATGTTTTGTTCATCATCCAAGTTAATTTTTTCTTCTTCTGAATTGAAAAGGTAAGGTGCACCCAAAAAGAAGAATCCAGAAATTAATGAGGTTAAACCTCCCATAAGCAAGGTTTTAGAATCTCGTTTATTTTTCTGGCAAGTTTTCTCAATTTCTTTGTTTAAATCCTGTAAAACAGGAGCATAAACATTCGAGTCATTTGAACTTTTTACTTCTAAAGGGATATCTTGCAACTTTTTTTCTAAACTATTCACTTCTTCAAAAAATTTTTGATTTCCTTTATTAGAATTCAAGAAATCTTTTAAGTATCCGTTAAGCGATAAGATTGAGTTTTCTTTGTAATCCTGGGTATAAACTGCTGAAGATGCAAGAGCTTTAACTTGAGAGTTAGTTGGTTTAGAAAAATAGTCATGAAGGTAATAAAATGAAATTGCAGCTAAAGCTAATCCTGTAAAGACGGATAATGCATCTGATTTGAACTTTTTCATTAAGAAATCTTAAAATGCAAGTTTTTAAACTGTTTTGTTAAATTAAAAATCAATGATAAATTCTTCCGATAAGAATTGTATTTCTATAGGTTCTACTTTTATGGCTAGTTTTTAAGATCATCGCTTTCTCAAACGGACTGTTCCAATTAAACGGTCAGAATTAGACTTCTCTAATTCAGGGAAGTATCTTTTGCTTTCTTTTTCTTCTCTTTTTTTGTTAGAGATATCCAAATAGCCAACTCCCGCGATAGTCGGAGCTAAGATGCCAAGTGCAATAGCAGCGCCAGTGTATTTTCCTTTCTCTGAAGGATATTTATCTCTTATTTTTTGAAGTTCTCTTTGAATAATTTCCTTTGTTTGATTGTATAAACTATCTTCAGTGGAAGTTAAATATTCACTTGGAAGACCGGATAATATCTTTTCTAAATTATTAAGGTCTGAAGCTAATTCTGGATCTTCTTTTGCTTTGTCAAACATTATTTTGTTTTTATCCAGGATTTTTTTAATAGAATTGTCTCCTAATCCCCCCCAAGCTAAAGCATTGTCAATTGCCTCAATATACTTAATTTGTTTTGGAGCAGAGGGTTCTTGGGAAGCCTTGTATCCAAAATATCCGGCTCCGCCTAAACAAAGAGCTATTGTTGCAACATATCCTAAAACTTTTTGAGTTATTTTATTCATCATAAAAAACTCAGAAATATCAAGTATTTAAACTTATCGTTTTGTAACTACTTGTAAGTAACACTTATTTTAAGATTATTTTTTCTTAACTTCAATCTTTTCTTTTCCGCCCATGTAAGGACGCAATGCTTTTGGAATTCTTATTGAGCCGTCTTTTTCTTGATTGTTTTCCATTAAAGCAATAACTGCTCTTGGTGAAGCAAGCACTGTGTTATTTAAGGTGTGAGCAAAGTATTTTTGTCCTTTAGATTCTATTCTTATGTTAAGTCTTCTTGCTTGAGCATCTGTTAAATTACTGCAGCTTCCAACTTCAAAGTATTTCTTTTGTCTTGGCGACCAAGCTTCAACATCGCAGGATTTTGCTTTCAGGTCAGCCAAGTCTCCAGAGCAGCATTCTAAAACTCTTACAGGAATATCCAAGCTTCTGAAAACTTCCACTGTGAAATTTTTCATTTTATCATACCATTTGTAAGATTCTTCAGGCTCGCAAATAACAATCATTTCCTGCTTTTCAAATTGATGAAGTCTGTAAAGCCCTTTTTCTTCAATTCCATGAGCACCAACTTCTTTTCTGAAGCAAGGTGAGTAACTTGTTAAAGTAATTGGGAGGTTTTTTCCAAGAAGAGTTTTATCAACAAATCTTCCAATCATTGAGTGTTCAGATGTTCCAATTAAGTACAAATCTTCTCCTTCTATCTTGTACATCATATTATTCATTTCAGCGAAGCTCATAACTCCCTCGACAACTTTTCTTCTAATCATAAAAGGAGGTAAAACATAACTGAATCCTTGTTTTATCATGTAATCTCTTGCATAGGCGAGCATTGCAGAATGAAGCAAAGCTAAATCTCCTGTTAAAAAGTAAAATCCATTTCCAGATGTTTCTCTAGCAGAATCAAAATCCACTCCTTGCAATTTTTCAGCGAGTTCTGCGTGATTGAATATTTCATAAGCTGGAACAGGAGGCTTTCCTTTAGGTATCTTTTCAAGTTCTACATTCTCAGAGTCATTTTTTCCGATTGGGACGCTTTCATGAATTATGTTTGGTATTTTGTACATAATCTGTTTTATTTTCTCTTCAAGCTCTTTTCTTTTAACTTCGAGAGCTTCAATTTTTTCCGGAATTTCTTTAGCTTGTTTTATTTCTTTGTCAGCATTCTTTTTTTGTTTTTTTAGCTGGTTAACTGTCTCAGAAATTTTGTTCCTTTCAGAACGCAACTGGTCTTCTTGATATTTGATTTTTTTCCATTCAGAATCCAATTTCAAAACTTCGTCAACCAAAGGCAATTTATCATTCTGGAATTTCTTTTTGATGTTTTCCTTTACAATTTCAGGATGTTCTCTTAAAAGTTTAATATCAATCATGAAAAAATCAAAAGAACTGGAATATTTAAATTTAATGAGCCTGCAAATAATTCACTTGCAAAGATTTTAAAATAGATTTAGCTTAATTGATTTATGATTTGGGGTGATTTAATTACTCAGCTAGTAGGATTTTATAATCTATTAATGGATATGCTTCCTTTCTGGGGAAGAGAATTTGTTAAACTCTTTTTGATGGTGTGTATAGTATTCACTTATGCTTTTTTTATCTGGAAATTTTACACTTCTTTGGCAAAAAAGAACATTTTTGGTTTAAATCTTCATCAATACACGGGAGAAAGAGACATTTTCTTTGTCAGAGTGCTTCGAGGAGTTTTTTACATTTTAGAATACTTAATTCTGTTGCCATTTGTTATTTTCTTCTGGTTTGCAGTTTTATCCGCATTCTTGATTTTAATGACGAATATAGCTTTAAGTGAAATTCTTATGATTTCTGCAGTCATCGTCGTTGTTACGAGAATGGCAGCATATGCTAAAAAAGGAGAATTAGCCAAAGAACTAGCAAAATTAATTCCTTTTATGCTTTTAACTGCGGCAATTCTTGAGCCAACTTTCTTTGATGTTCAAAGAGTAATCTCTCAATTCAAAGTGCTTCCTGAATTTTTCAGCAACGCGGTTATTTATTTCATTTTCATTGTTATTCTTGAAATAATTTTAAGATTATTCGACTTCATTCTCTCTTTGTTTGGTTCTGACTGAAACTCCCTCATTCGGTTAATAAGCCATTTTAGAAATATCTCTTAAAACAGCAATAATATTATAAATCTAGTCTTTCTATAAGGATAATGATTTCCAATCAAGTTAGACTTTTAAGTAAAACTAGTCCAAACAATTCCTCCTATAACTATGTTTACCCGAGACTGGAAGAGATTTTTCCGGCAGGGAGGCAAACTCTTATTATTGGTTCTTTTGATGAAGACGGATTGATTATACAGGTTCCTTCTTTGAATTTAAAACAAGAATACACTAGTTATATTGGAAACCCTTCTAATCTTCCTCAAGAAACTTATTTAAAAAAGGTTGGAGAAGAAGTATTAGACCAAAGATGCTTCTATCAAGATTACACACCTGTTTTACAAGAAGACCTAAGAAAAGCAGAAAAGGAATTGGAAAATCTTTTGCATCAAGAAAGCATAGTTTCCGCATTCATTCATGGCTCTGAGACGCTTATTACTAAACAAGAGTCTCCTATTCTTTATCCTACTAGAAAACAATTTAAAAAACTTGAAAATTTTTTAAAAAAAGAATCTGATATTATTGGGGACAGGGACCTTCAAGGTTATACAATTTTAAGCTGTTTTTTTGACGAAGCTGCGAGTATCATTCCTTACTTCTATAACAATTATGCTTCTCTTTTAGGCGGATTGCCTCTAGACTTCTTAAAAGAGATTCCTCCCTGCCAGGAGCAAGTGAATAAGCTTGTTTCGAGTTTATATGACATTTCTTCTGAGAAACTATCTGTGGTGAAAAATACCTTAAATCTTGTTTCAGAAGTTTTAGAAAATAAATAACTCCTTTAAAATCTTGAAAATTTCTTTTAAATAAATTTTTCAATTTTGATTATGGAATCTCCTCTGGAAAAAGAATTGCAATTAACCTCCAAGGAAATCTACCCTGGCGGAATGCATACAAATATTTTAAGAAATTCTCAAAATCAATTAAGATTCATAAACTATGCCGATGGAATCTCTTTAGAATACAATCCTTTGGAAGAAAATCTCGTAATTGCTCATTATTTGTCTCAACAAGCCACTTCTCATGAAGGATATAAATTACTAATCCAAGACACTCTTCAAGATTCATATGGAGAATTTAACAAAACTAGTGAAGAAGAAAGAGATTTACAACGAGAATCTCAGTTGGATTTCATAGATTCTTCTTTCTTTGAAAATGTGGTTATAAACGTGTTAAACGCTTTCTCTGATTTTATTTTTAGGGGGGCTACTCCTAAAAAGGAGCTTGAAGAAAAAGTTAAATGTGCGGAGTTAAATTATCAAGAGTATCTAATGCTGCATTCTGCCTTGGAAGAGGGAAAAGATTTTGTTTATCAACTAAAAGAAAGATATTACCAAGATTTGCCTTCAGTTAGCAAGAATTATTTAGACTTTTGGCTAAGAAATCAAGAGGAAATCTGCGTGGGCGTAGCTAGGTTAGCAGAGACCTCTAAAAAAGAAGCACAAAGCGTTAGAAATCACTTGGATTTGGTTTATTCGCAAAGAAAAATAAATCGTTCGCCTTATCTTTAATTTGACTAGTAAGTTTTAAAAACCAAGATTTAATCAAATAAGCATGGTAAAAGCAAGAATAAAATTAAACAGCACAGACATAGATATGCTTAATGAAATCTGCCAGTCTATTAAAGAGATTGCTGACAAATCAGGAATAACTATGAGCGGGCCTGTGCCATTGCCAACAAAAAGACTTAAGATTACAACCAGAAAATCGCCTTGCGGAGATGGAACAGCAACATTTGATAATTTTGAAATGAGAATTCATAAAAGACTTATTGACCTTCCAGCAAATGAAAAGGTTCTTCATCACATTATGAGAATGAAGGTTCCAAAGAATGTTAACATTAAGATTGAAATGAAAGATTAAATCTGCCTGTTTCTAAATAACTTTTCTGATATATGCATTGCATTATATGAATTATAACATATCTATTCTTCTGTTAGATTGTTTTTAAATCCGATTTGTTAAGTCTTCTTCAATGGAAGAGTATCTTAGGATTGTAAAAGAGGTTCTTGAGAATGGAAATCTAAAAAGCAATAGAACCGGAGTAGACACAATTTCAATTTCTGGAGCGATGTTTGAACATGACATGTCTCAAGGATTTCCCTTGTTGACAACGAAAGATGTCCCCTTAAGATTAATTGCCTCAGAATTAGAGTTCTTTATTAAAGGAATTACTGATAAAAAATGGCTTCAAGATAGAAATAATCACATTTGGGATGAATGGTGCTCTCCCTTAAAGGTTCCTTACGGGCATGATGAAGAAACAAAAAGAAAAATGTTTGAAGAAAGAGACTTGGGGCCAATTTATGGATTTCAATGGAGACATTTTGGTGCAAAATATATTGATTACAAAACAGATTATACTGGGCAAGGTGTTGATCAATTAGCGAATCTTGTAAACAAATTAAAACAGGATTCAGAGAGTAGAAGATTAATCGTTAATTCTTGGAACGCCGCAGACTTAGACAAAATGGCTCTTCCTCCTTGCCACGATTCTTTTCAAGTTTTAGCTAACCCTAAAACTAAAAAGTTAGATTTTATTTGGCGTCAAAGATCTACGGATACTATGGTGGGACTTCCATTTAACATTGCAAGTTATGCTCTTCTTCAAAATCTTTTAGCTCAAGAAGTTGGCTATGTCCCTGGAAAATTAATTGGGCATTTAGGAGATGTTCATATTTATCTCCCTCATATCGAAAATGCAAAAATTCAATTGGAAAGAGCTCCTTATGAACTTCCCGAGGTTAAAGTTGAAAATTTCTCAGGAATTTTTAATTGTAATTATTTGGATATTAAAGCTAAAAATTATCGGCGTCATCCTAAATTGGAATATGAAGTTATAACCTAATCGTTTCTAATTAATCTCAATTAACAATCAATATGATAGAACTAAAAATAATCGCAGCGCTTGCAGAGAATAACGTAATTGGATACCAAGGGAAAATGCCTTGGGGAAAAATCAAAGAAGACTTGGAGCACTTCAGGAGTTTAACTATTCCTCATCCCGTGATTATGGGAAGAAAAACATACGAATCTATTGGGAAGCCTTTGGCTGAAAGGGAGAATATTGTTATTTCTTTAAATCCGCAATTGATTAAATCTCCTTCGGGAATTTATCTCTGCAATAATTTAGAACAAGCAATTTCTCATGCAGAAGAATTAGATTCTGTTGCTTTTATTATCGGCGGGCAAAAATTGTACGAACAGACAATTAATCATCCTTTAACTTCCACTTTAGAAATTACTAGAATCTACAGAAACTATTTTGGAGATGCTTTTTTTCCTTGGATAAACATAAACGAATGGGAGCTTAGCCAGTATGTCTGCGGAAAAGAATGCGATTTTGAAACTTATGCAAGGCGAAGCTAAGATTAATCAATTCTAAAAATTTATAAAACAAGTTTATTCAATACTTTTGTGTCTGCGATTTATTCTGCCCGAATCGCATAAGGGTATTGCACGGGATTGGAAATCCCGGCCTTTTTGAGGCATCCAGGTTCGAGTCCTGGTTCGGGCGTTGTACACAATCGTAGCAGTTAGGAAAGCACTTAAAAAGAGACTTTGTAAAGCCTGTTATAATTTTATAACATATGTTATATAAATATAACAAATACAAATTTCCTTCTCTTAGTAATTAAATATCTAAGAAAGATAATTCTTTTAAAATTAATAAACTATTTTCAAAAAATGAAATAAATTTATTTTCTCGTCGGAAATTCGAGATATTCATTAAAGAATAGAAGTATTTAAAAAGTAGAAGATACAATGAAAATTTAAAGAAAATAAAGAGGTGAGAATGCGAAACGACGATTCCATGGTGGATGGCTTGGATGAGGATGATAACTTCTTCGAAGAGCTTGAACTAGATGACGAATAAAATTATTCCTTGATTTTTAATTTTATTTTGTTGTTGTTTTTTTCTATTTCATCAAAAGACGCTTCTATCTCAACTGTAATTTCTTCGACATTTAATTGAGAAATTAATATGTTCTGGAACATCATTGTAATTTCATAACCCACTTTTATTTCTTCCAAGCTCTGTTCCTTCACTTTTTTATTGTCTGCATAAATTATTATCTTGGATGCAGGCGCGTCTTTCAGTCCTTGATTCTGGATGGTTGTGTTTATATCCAGGTATCTGGAATGCATATTCGCTTTAACGTCGTTAAATGCTAAATCCGCCTTTGAAGGAATCAAATAAAGCGCGTTTATTGCTGCAGGAATGTCTTCGCCTAAGATTTGCTTGCAATCGCTGATGTTGTAAAGAATGTTATAACGGTTTCTTGAATGGTCAAAACCGAGAGCGTGAAGAAGCTCATGAAGTGCGACATTTGGTTTTTCACATTTTGAATCGCTTAGCAAAAGAATTTTTCCTTTGAGAATAATGTCAAAATTAGGGGTTCTTATTATTTCTGTCGGCCCTCCTTCGCCCGCAATAAAATATTTTTTGTTTACAACAACTTCGTCGCTGCAATTAATTGAAATTTTTTCATCGTTTGAAACGGGATAAAAGCTAAGAATTGTTTTTTCTCGCAGCATCTCGAATGCGCGGGTCATGTCGTCTTTTCTTTTAAGGTTGCAGCTCTCATCAATTTTGTATGAAATTTGAGAATCCGCGTATCTCATATTATTATAAAACTGCATTTCAGCAGGAATTGAAGAGTTTAAACTGAAATTTGAATTTAAGGGGGTGCTTGAAACAAAATCAATAGGGTTTAAAGGAAAAAAGAAGTAAACAAAAACCATTCCCAGTGTTCCAAATATTAAAATAAAAAGCAAGAAGCTTCCTAGAACAGATTTCCACCCCATGAAATCAAAACGAGCAAGGGGATTTTAAATGTTCTTCTGAATAATTCAATGTGATTGCACTTAAATTAAGTTTTTAAATAGCTATTGGATAGATTTTTTATGCTAATCGGACTTGTAGGAAAGCCCTCTGTTGGAAAAAGTACTTTCTTTAAAGCTGCAACACTGGCTGAAGTGGAAATAGCACCTTATCCTTTCACAACAATTAAGGCTAATCATGGGATAGGCTATGTTAAAACAGATTGTATCGATAAAGAATTTAATACGCAGTGTAATCCTAGTCATGGGTTTTGCATTAACCATAAAAGATTTGTTCCAGTGAAGCTTATGGATGTTGCCGGATTGGTTCCAGGAGCAAGCGAGGGAAAAGGACTTGGAAATCAGTTTCTCGACGATTTGAGGGAGGCAGATGCTTTTATCCAGATTGTTGACGCTTCAGGAACAACAGACGAAGAAGGAAAAGAAACAGAGAACTATGATGTTTCCAAGGACATTTATTTTTTAGAAGATGAGCTGAATAAATGGTATTATGCTATTTTTCTCAAAGTTTGGGGAACTTTTGCAAGAAAAACAGATGTTGAGCACACCAAATTCTCAGAAGCGATTGTCAAACAGTTTTCTGGATTAAGAGTTAACGAAGAACAAGTTAAGAAAATACTTCGAGAGTTAAGTTTTCCTGAAAGAGCAAGCACATGGACAGAAGAGCAAGTCAAGAAATTTGCATCTGAACTTAGAAAAGCAAGCAAGCCGATGATTATTGCTGCTAACAAAGTTGACACTCGCGACGGTAAAAAGAATTATGAAATGCTTAAACAGAAATTTCCTCATCTGACTATTATCCCTGTTTCTGCTGATTGTGAGTTGGCATTAAGAAGCGCAGCGAAAGCAAATATAATTGATTACATTCCTGGAGAAAGAACTTTTACAATAAAAAAAGATTTGAATCCTGAGCAAAAACAAGCGCTTGATAAAATCAAAACAAATATCCTTGATGTTTTTGAAACAGGAACAGGTGTTCAGGAAATATTAAACAAAGTTGTATTTGAAATTTTAGAATATATTGCGGTTTTCCCTGCAAGTGCAAGCAAATTAGCAGACAGCAAAGGAAATATTCTCCCTGATTGCTTTTTGTTTCCAAAGGGAAGCACAGCACTTGATTTTGCATATTACTTACATACAGATTTCGGAAAGAATTTCATTAAAGCAATCGACGCGCGTAGCAAGAAAACACTTGGAAAAAGTTATGAGCTTAAACAAGGTGATGCTCTTGAGATTATTTCAAAATAACTTTAAAATAATTTCAATAATCTAAATTAAACTTTGAATTTTTTAATGGCAAATAAAACAATTAAAATTAAAGTCAAACCAAATTCTGGAAAACAAGAAGTAATTGAAACTGAAAATAGCGACGGTTATCTCGTAAATTTGAAATCCGCTCCTGAAAATAACAAAGCGAATCTTGAACTGATTAAAGTTTTAGAAAGACATTTTAAGAAAAAGATAAAAATAAAAAGCGGGTTCACTAGCAAAAACAAATTAATTGAGGTTGAAGAGTAAATCTTAAAGAAAATAAAATGAGATATGAATACGCTCCGGATTTGCAAGAGAAAGCTGAAAAGATGTGCAATGTTCTTTTTCCGCATGTTCAGTTTGAAAGAATGAAATGCCTCAGAAGCTATGGGAGCTCTTCCAGACTGACTGTTGCAAGATGCCATGCTTTGGGAAAGCTTATGCAGAAGGCAATGGCAACAAAACCGTTCTATGCTCTTGAATTCATCTCTGAAAAGTTTGATAAACTCCCTGAAGACGAGAAAAATAAAGTTATTCTACATGAATTAATGCATATTCCAAAGACTTTTGGGGGCGGTTTCAAGCATCATGATTTTGTCTGTGAAAAGCAAGTGAATAAGTACTATGAAGAGTACAAAAGAAGAACTCAATTTTTGTAGAGTAAATAATTTTTTTATCGACGATAAACCTGTTTTTTGCTAGAGTAACATTTAAATAATATTTTTTCCTAATTTTTTCAATAAAAAAGAGGCCAAATGGTTCATAAAAAATACATAGAAAAGAATGGGAAAAGATACGGGCCTTATTACTACGAATCTTACAGAGACTCCGAGGGGCATGTAAAGAAAAGATACATTGCTCACCCTAAAAAATCTGTTTTTGAACAGTTCAAAACAAGTAGAGT
>JAKLIN010000014.1 GCA_022709585.1 Nanobdellota archaeon
GTTAATCTTGCTTGTGGTGACGGGCATCCTGCTGAAATTATGGATATGAGTTTCGCGCTTCAATTGCTTTGCGCACAATATATTCTTGACAATAAAGGAAAACTGGACAACAAGCTTTACAATGTTCCAGAAAAATTAGATAAGTTTGTGGCAGAAAAAGTTCTTGAAAGCAAAGGCATCAAGATTGATTCTCTCACGCCTGCTCAAAGAAAATATATTAATAGTTGGAAGTTATAAAATAATTTTATTTCTTAGAATTCAAGTAATCTTCATGAAACCTTAAAAGAATATTTTCAAAGCTTTTGCCTTCTGTTCTTTGAACTTGCTCGGGATTTGCAAGAATGATTTGTGTGTTGTTGAAATATTGAGAAACATAAGCCATTCCCAATTCCATTAGATTCTTTGAGTTTTTTCCTTTCCACTCAATTTCAAAAACAGGAGTCTTTGGAAGAGTTTGCTTTAATTCTTGAGCATAATCATAAAGTTCTGAAGAATTTTCCAAATATTTTCCATATTTTAAGATAAATCTTTTCACTTGAACATCTTCTGGGTCTTTATCTCTTGGAAATTTAAAAAGTTCTCCGAGATTAGCAGAATACACTCTTTTGCCTGCCATTAAAGACATTCCTAAATCAAATATGCTTCCTTTGCTTCCACTTTTATAAAATATTTCCACCCAGTCTGAACCAATTATCCCATCTCTATTATCTCTGACTATTCTTAATCCAGTAGGGTCATTTTTTTGATAAGTGTCTTCTAAAGGGTAATAAACAGAACGGCCTTTTTCATTTCTTTCTTGAATAACCTTTCTCACCTCTTCTTCAATTTCAGGTGTGCTGACTCTTACAGGGGAAATTAAGAATATGTTTTTAGCTGGTGTTTTGAAATAGTTTGGATCTGATTGTGCTATTGACTGCAAATCTTCATTCATGAATGAAAAAAGAGTTTTTGTTTTAAAAGCATTTAGATAAAATAATGTAGTCTATGGAAGGATAATTATTTAATCTTGATTTGATTTTAAATAAAGTGAAAATAGTAATCACTGGACCGCGTTCTGTCGGAAAATCCACAATTTCTCAGCTTGTCGCAAAAGCCTTGAAAATGAAATATATTTCTTCAGATGAGCTTGGTGAAAAAGCTTGCAAGAAGTACGGAGGGCTTGACAAAGCGATAAAATCCGGGATGATTAACAAGATGATTAAAGAAAAAGGTTATACTTCAATATTAAATGCACTAAAGAAAGAGAATATTGTTTTGGATTTAAGTGGAGGAAGCATAAGTTCTAGAAAATTTGCAGAAGCTAGCCAAGAAATAAGAAAAGTTGCTTCAGAGTGCGCTCTTGTCTTTGGACTTTTGCCTTTTCCAGATGAAAAAAAGTCAGTGAAATTGCTTTTTGAAAGAGAAATCCAGAGAGAACACTTCAAAGATTCTTTAAAACAAAAAGTTTTAGAAGAAACGCAAAAAGATTTCTTGAAATTTCCCGCATTATTCCAAGAATTCTGCAATTTCATTGTTTACACTGAAACTAATTCCCCCGATACAGTTGCCAATGAGATTGTGAATGCTGTTAAAGAAGTTAAGAAGGAGATGAAAGAACATAGGACCCACTAAAAAAATTAAAAATTCCCTAAAAGAGCTTAATAACTATATCTACTATGAAGCTTAGAGTGATAACTTCTGCTTGTGACTCTTAAATTTTCTCTTCTGAAGTTGGTTTTGTCTCCATCTTTATGGTGAACAACTTCATGTTCTCTTAGAGGTCTACCAATTTTGTTTTCTGCTACAACTCTATGCACCGGTTTTCCGGAATTCTTAAATCTTGGATAACCTTTCTTGTCTACATAGGTATTTCCCATGATAAATTGAATATCTAGAAATATTTAAGTTTTATTACACTCTCTCACACCATTCGCAAGTTTCTTTTGGGCAATCGCTTTCAAGAAGCTTAATTGCTTTTTTGAAAAGTTTTTCTGCACTTTCTAAAGAAACTTTCATTTTCTTTAGCTCTGTATTGAAAATAACTTCTCCGGTTTCCAAGACTTCTTGAGGATAATAAAACAATAGATAAGCGTAATCCTCAACTTTATATCCTAATTTGCTTAAAAGCCAAGCATAAATGTCCAATTGATTTTGATAATGATCTGCTGTGTCTTCTTTTAATGGAAATCCTCTTGTTTTGTAGTCAAGAACAATGAATTTTCCATTTGATTTGTTTACTAGCATATTGTCAATTCCCCCATGAAGAATGTTTCCTTGCTTGTCTTCAAACCATAATCCTTTTCTTGCATTTCTCCATTCTTTTAGCAATTCTTTGTCATCAAATAATTTCAAATTAGCACATTCAGAATTATTGCAAAGTTCAGGGGGAAGTTTTTGTTTTTCCATGAATTTGTCAAAATGTTTTTTTAAAATAGAATCCATTCCCGAGGGAAGGCTTGGAAATATTCCTGTTGGTCTGCTCCAAACCTTGTGCTCAGAAAGCCAGAAACACCTAGGGCATTCGTGCATTAAGCTTAATGTTGATGGGGAAAGTTTGTATGCCATGATAAGATTAAGAAGAAGAGTTATAAAAATGTTTTTGAAGATCTGTTTTCTTGTTTCATAAAGAATATAAAGATGTTCGATAAATAAAGGATAATGATCTTTAAAAATACTGGGAGGATTAGCACAATATGTCTATAGGCAACTTAGTTCATTCAATTCGAGATATTATGAGAAAAGACCCCGGGGTCGATGGAGATGCTCAAAGAATTTCTCAGATGGTATGGATGATTTTTTTAAAAGTTTTTGATTCTATGGAAGAAGAACAAGAAGCAGAGGATCCTAAGTATAAATCTCCTCTTCCTGAAAAGATTAGGTGGAGAAATTGGGCAGACAACCCAGAAGGGATCACTGGAGATGAATTATTAGATTTTGTGAACAGCACGGTTTTCAAAGAATTAAAAAACTTGAAATTGAATGAAAAATCTGATCCAAGGGGTTTTATTGTTAAAGCTGTTTTTGAAGATGCTTACAACTATATGAAAAATGGGGTTTTAATCCGTCAAGTGATTAATAAAATAAATGAGATACAATTCACAAACCAACAAGATAGACATTTATTTAATGATATTTATGAAACAATCTTAAGAGAGCTTCAAAGTGCGGGAAGCGCTGGAGAATTTTATACACCTAGGCCGGTTACTCAGTTTATTGTGGATATGGTTAATCCTAAAATAGGTGAAAAGATTTTAGACCCTGCATGTGGAACCGGAGGTTTCTTAATTTCTGTTTTAAACCATTTTAAGCCCAATATAAAATCTACTGAAGATTTAAAAATAATTCAAGATAATTTGTTCGGAATTGAAAAAAAACCATTGCCTCATCTTCTTTGTATGACTAATTTAATCTTGCATGATATAGAAGTTCCAAACATTAGACATGATAACTCTTTATCCAAACCCTTAATAGACTACTCTTCTAAAGATATGGTTGATGTAGTAGTTACAAATCCTCCTTTTGGGGGAGCAGAAGAAGAAGGAATTGAAAACTATTTCCCAACAGAATTTAGAACTAGAGAAACTGCAGACTTATTTTTAGTTTTAATTATGAAACTTTTAAGAGAAGGAGGAAGATGCGGACTAGTTCTTCCAGATGGATTCCTCTTTGGAGAAGGTGTTAAAACCAGAATCAAGGAGCAACTATTAAGAGAATTTAATTTACACACAATTGTTAGACTTCCAAATGGGGTTTTTAGTCCTTATACTGGGATTAGAACCAATTTATTATTCTTTGAAAAAGGTAAACCCACCAAGGATATTTGGTACTTTGAACATCCCTTACCTGAAGGGTATAAAATTTATAATAAAACCAAACCAATGAAACATGCAGAATTTGAATTGGAGAAAGAATGGTGGAACGATCGAGAAAATTCAAAGTTCAGCCAATATGCTTGGAAAATCACTAAAGATGAGATCTTAAAAAGAAATTTTAATCTAGACATAAATAACCCTACTAAACCCGAAACAGAAAAAGATTTGTCTATCGAAGAAATAATTGCAAAAATTGAAGCAAATCTCAAAAGAAGCCAAGAAATTTTAAAGGAAATTAAAGGAGAACGGTAAATATGGTTTGTAATTTTAGGACATTTCTTAAGTTAATATTCTGGCTTGCTGGAGTACCTTCATTAGCAGGTATTCTTTTATACGCTTCTACTCAATGGTCTTTTCAAATAGGGCAGTGGGGCTTCGGGATTTATTTTTTATTCATCTGGGTGATTTATGAAATATTAGTTATATTAAAATTAAAAGATGAAATCGAGGAGTGTTAAGTAAATGACAAGTATAGTTCTAAAGGGGGAAAAATGAGCTGGCAAAAAATAAAATTAAAAGAACTTTTAATTCAACAAAAGAATTTTTTTGAAATAAAGGAGCAAGAAGAGTACATGCAAATAACCGTTTCCAACAGGGGCGAAATTAAACTACGAGGTACAAAAAAAGGCTTACAAATAGGAACAAAAAAACAGATTACTGCCCGAGAAGGTTGGTTTATTTATTCTCGGCTGGGACTTCACAATGGCGCATTTGGAATAATTCCAAAAGGATTGGATGGTGCAATTGTTACGGGAGATATGCCTCTGTTTAAAATAGACTCTCAAAGAATACTCCCTAATTTTTTGTTATATTCTCTAAAACTTCCTTACTTTAAAGAAAAATTTAATGATTTAACAAGAGGTTTAGCTCAAAGTAGAATTCGAGAAAAATTTTTTTTGGACTTAGAGGTGGCTCTCCCAAAAATAGAAGTTCAAAGATTAATTGTGGAGAAAATAAAAATAAATAATAAAAAAAATCAAGAATTTCAAAGTTTGAACTATTCTAATTTAAATTTGGTCTCCAAACTTCGTCAAGCGATTCTCCAACAAGCAGTTCAAGGAAAACTTGTTCCACAAGATCCAAAAGATGAACCTGCATCGGAATTACTTAAAAAAATTAAAACGGAAAGAGATAGATTGATTAAAGAAGGGGAAATTAAGAAAGGAAAAGAGCTTCCGCCAATTGAAGAGGATGAAGTGCCTTATGAATTGCCTAAAGGTTGGGAATGGGTAAGGTTAGGAGAGATTTGCCAAATAAACCCTCGAAATCATCTAGACGACAACTTAGATGTAGCTTTTATTCCCATGAATCTGATTCAAGATAATGCGAAAAATAAGTTTAATCAAGAAATTAAAAAATGGCACCAAATAAAGACAGGGTTTACTCATTTTGCAGAAGAGGACGTTATCTTCGCAAAAATAACGCCTTGCTTTCAGAATAGAAATTCTGCAATTTTAAGAAATTTAAAAAATAAATTTGGTGCTGGAACTACTGAACTGTATGTTTTAAGAAGCTATAAAAAAACAATCTTACCAGAATTTTTGTTCTTGTTAGTAAACAGTCAAGATTTTATCGATCAAGGCATAGCTACTTATAAAGGAACTGCAGGGCAGCAAAGAATTAAAAGAGAATTTGTTGAAAGTTATTTAATAGGATTTCCGCCCCTCGCTGAGCAAAAAAGAATCATCGAAAAAGTTGACAAATTAATTAATTACTGTGATGAATTTGAAAAACAAACTAAGGAAAATCAAACCAATTCTGAAAAATTAATGGATGCTTTTTTAAAGGAGAGCTTTGAAAAATAAATCTCGTTTTTAACTAAAAAGAGTATATTAATTTTACCTATTAAGTATATAAATATTTAAAAACAATGGCAGATTCTAAAAATTGATAGAATAATATTAATACAAAAATGACCGAAAAAAACGAAGAAAGAGAAATAATAAAAGAGCTTTTTATAAGTAAAGAGACGGTTACAGAAAGATTAAGTTCTCTTGTTGCTGCCTGCCGCGGTCTTTTAAATATTGTACAAGATTCTGGAGAAGTTTATTTAGAAGACTCTTCAAATATCAATAATAATGAGAAGATTTTTTTATATCTACTTGGTTCATATTTAGCTTGGAAATCTGGACTAAAAAAAGAAGCCGGCATGAGCACATCTGAACTAGCTGGAAAATTAGGGGTTCCTATAACTACCATTCCCGCTCCTTTAAATAAACTAGTTGAAGATAAGTTAATACACAAAAAAGAAATAGGAACTTATTTAATAAAGTTTGAAAATCATAAATTAATATTAGATAATTTAGTTAAAATAAATAAAAAAAGAACAGGATAACGCCATGGAAATTAAAGAATATTTTCAGGATAAAGAAGTTGATAATGCAAGGAAGATTATTAAAGAATTTCATGGAAGAATTCTCTTAGATACGTTAATAAAAGACCCTTCTGCACTTTTACTAAGCACTTATATGACTTCAAACCGAAATAAAAAAGCCTTTGTAAATAAAAAAGAAGTTAAACAAGTATTTCTTTTGCTGGGAAGAAAGCCGGAAAATTTTGATAAAGTTTTTTATGAGATTTCTGGAAAAAGAAAAGGAAAAAAGAGATTTGTTGATATTAAAGAAGAAGAAATAAGTCTGAATTTTGATGGATTAAAAGAAGTGGAATCTATCATAAATAAAGATAATAAAAAAAATGGATGAAGAAGAAGTAAATGCAAGATTTGAAAAGATAGACGAGAGACTTAATGCACTCGAAAATAAGGAAATTTCAATAGCTAACCCGTGGGTAAATTCTAAAAAGAAGTCGGTTAAGGAATTTATTATAGAAAAGTCTCCAAAAGATGGTGTTCAAAGTGCAACATGTATTGCTTATTACTTGGAGAATTTTGAGAATAAAAAAATTTTAACTTCAAAAGATATTCAAAAATGTTTCAAGGATGCAAAATTACCAACTCCTCCAAATGTTCCAGATAAAGTCCAAAAGGCAATTGGTCGCGGATGGATCGCTAAAAATAAAAACCGAGGGGAATTTTATCTGACACAAAAAGGTGAGAAAATGATTGAAGAAGGATTTAACAAAAATGGAGTTAATTGATAATCTTGAACGTTTAAAAAAATTGACTAATAAAAAGTCAAAGACAATTTCTTCAAAAGACATAAAAGATGAGATTAAAAATAATTATGAACTCTGGCTAAAATTTAAAGAAGAAATAAAAAAAGATTGCCCTCAAGATTATTCTCTCATTGTTGAAGATTTTGAAAATTTTTATTCTTTCTATTCTAAAAGTCGGTTTTCAAAAACAAAAATTTTAAGATTATTAAAAAAGCTCATTACAAAATTAGACAAAATTAGATTAAATAATTTTTCTAAGGGGATAAATTTTAAAGAAGATTATAAAGAAAAAGTCTATAGCTTACTTAATGAAAAAGAATTTTCTCAAGTTTTGGTATATTTAAACAAAGCTGAATCAGAAATAAAAAAAGATGCTGAGACGAGTTGCGGAAAATCAAGAGAAGCAATTGAGGAATTTTTTAGAGTAATAAGAGAAAAAATTGAAAGAAAAACTATTTTGAGAGGAACTCTAGGTCAACATGTCTTTGAATTAGAAAAAAGAAAGTTGATTAGCCAAGTTGAAAGTCAATTTTTTAAAAAAGGGGTTTATTCTTTTCTAAGTGAAAAAGGAAATCATGCAAATAAAGAAAGAAAAGAGGAAATAGACGCACTTTTTGGATTTAAACTAGTGATAATAACTATAGAATACATCAAAAATTTATCTCTTTTTTAACGTCCGTCTAATTTTTTCTTATTTTATTTATACAACTTTCCTTGAACTTCTTTAATCATTTCTTTGTAACCTTTAGCTCCACCAAAGATTTTCATAATTTCTAGAGGTCTTCCAATTTTGTTTAAGGGATTTACTTTCAAAACTTCGGGATTTTCTAAATCTTCTAAGCCTTCATCAGCATATTTTTCAAGGAGTATTTCAATAACTTGCCTTGCTTTTTCTCCATACTTGTTGAAATAGGAATCTTTTGCAACTTTCTTTGCTCTTTCTCTTCTAGTAAGGGGTTTTTGGCCATATGCTACATGAAGTATTAAGTCGAAAGGATCCATTTCTTTTCCTTTAGGAACTTGTTCTCTTAGAGGTTCTAAAAGTAGTCCTTGTTGTTCTAATTCTTCGATTAACACTCTCTTTTGATCAATAATGTTCCATTTTTGTATAAAATCTTTGAGACTTCTAAACTCTTTATTTATTGCTTGTTTAGTATAATCTTGTAAGGACTCTGTGATTAACTTACCTGAAGCATCTAAATGATATATTTGATCATTTATCACTTTAACTTCTACTTCTTTAACATAATATTTTTTAATTTTGTTTCCTTTTTCTTCGTATGCAGCATTGGGTTGAACAAGAATTCTCTCCCCCTCTAAAATTTTAGATTCTTTTGGATCTTCTAATTTAATTTCCGTGTCTTGTTTGAAAACTTTGATCTGTATTGGTTCTCCATCAAAATCCTTGTCTGCAAAAAGATTCGTTGAATTTCTAAAATCCATTATTGTAAAATAATATTTTTTATAATCTTCATCTATTCTTGTTCCTCTACCAATTATCTGTTTAAACTCGGTCATAGAGTTAATATTGCTATCCAAAACAATTAATCGACAATTTTTTACATCTACCCCCGTATTCAAAAGCTTGGAGGTGGTAACAATAGTTGGATATTTTTTAGAAGAATCCATAAAATTGTCTAATTGAGCCTTACCTCTTTTGTCATCTCCGGTAATTCTCATAACATATTTACTATTTTCTTTGATAAGGTCCTTATTTTCATTAACTAATGCTTGTCTCATTCTTTCTGCATGCTCAATGTCTACACAAAATACAATAGTTTTAGACATCCTATCTGTACTTTTCAAAAATTCGGTTATTTTTTCAGCAACAACTCTTGTTCTTTCATCTATAACCAGAGTTCTATCAAACTCTCGATTAGTGTAAACATAATCTGGTATTTCATTTCCATATTTGTCTACCTCTCCTTTTTTAGGCCTATATCCATGAACATCTTTATCTATTGCAACTTTAATTACCGTATAGGGAGCTAAAAATCCATCTTCAATTCCTTGTCTTAAAGAATAAGTATAAACTGGCTCTCCAAAGTATTCCATATTCGAAACATCTTTTGTTTCTTTGGGAGTTGCTGTTAAACCTAATTGAATTGAAGAATTAAAATAGTCTAAGACATCTCTCCAAGCAGAGTCATCTCTTGCACTTCCTCTATGACATTCATCTACTACAACTAAGTCGAAAAATTCTCTCGAAAAATTCTTGTAAATATTTTTTCTTTCTTCTTCTCCAGAAAGACCTTGGTAAATTGCAAAATAAATCTCAAAAGAAGGGTCTGATTTCCTTTTGCTAACTTTTGTGGATACTTTTGAAAAAGGTTTAAAGTCTTTATTCTTTGGATCATCTACAAGGATATTTCTGTCAGAGAGGTACAAAACTCTTTTTACTTTTCCCGCTTGTCTCAATCTCCAAATAATTTGAAACGCTGTATAAGTCTTGCCTGTTCCAGTCGCCATAACAACCATTATTCTTTTTTTGCCTTTTGCAACCGCTTCAATTACATTGTTTATTGCATTTTTCTGATAATATCTTGGTTCCTTCCATCCTGGTTCAAAGTAATAATCTGAGCTAATTAATTTTTCTTCCTCTCCTTTACTAATCCCCTTAAATTTCTTGTATTGATCCCACAATTCTGATGGACTAGGAAAGTTTCCAAGAGAAATTTCTTTTTCTTCTCCAGTAACTTTATTATGAAAAACGAAATAGTCTCCATTAGAACTGAATGCAAAGGGAAGTTGTAAATCTTCAGCGTAATCTAATGCTTGCTGAAGTCCTGCTCCGGGGACGTGTTTATTATCTTTAGCTTCAATCACTGCGACAGGTATGCTTGGTTTTATGTACAAAATATAATCCGCTTTTTTAGGAATTCCTCTCTTAATGGTTTTTCCAGAAACAATTACTTTTCCTGCAGTGTAATAAACTTCTTCTCTGATTTGATCTTCTTTATCCCAACCAGATTTTAGAATTGCTGGAGTAATAAATTTTGTCCTAATATCTGTCTCGGTTAAAGATTTTTTATCCATTAGTTTATTACGAAAAGGGGATTTAAAGATTTTTGGAAAGAATCTGCCTTGTATTCAAAAACACAACATTTTTATACATCTTTAAGCTAATCCATTTATCAACAGAGGTTAACACTCAATAACAAAAAATGGTGACGGGAGTTGTTCTCGCGGGAATTCTTGGCGGTGTTGGAGGGCTAACTCGAGGCGTTGTGGGATTGTTGAAAGCTTTGTCTCTTAAAAGAAGAATTCTTTGGAACTATTATGCTATAACTGTTTTCATTGCAATTATTATCGGAGTTTTTGTTGGAATTGTGTTTGACTTTGACCCAAGGCTCTCGCTTCTTGCAGGCTACGCAGGAACAGACATCCTTGAAGGAATCTACAAAAGCTTCCAAGTTCAGAAACTTTACATCAAAAAGAAGTGATAATTCAGTTTAATATCAAATATGCCAAACATAACAATTTCTATTGATGATGATGTTAAAAAAGTCATCTCAAAAAGGGCTGACAAGAATTTTCTAACATTAAGAGAGCAAATTGAAGACATAATCCGCCAAAGCGCAATCCGAACAAAATCCGGAAGCGCTGTTGCAAACTCGAAAGTTGATGACAGGCTAGTTGAAATCTTTTCCAGAAATCCCCGCAGCAAAACATCTGCTAAGATAACTAAATCCAAAAGCAAGTTGTTTAAAGCCAGCAAAAGCCAAGAAGAAATAATAATAAAGCAAAACAAGGTTATTCATTATCAAAGCAAGAAAAACAAAAAGCTAGTTGAAAAAGCCTTAAAGAAAGCGGGAAATTTCTTCAACAAAAAAATAGATTTTCAAGTTGTTTTTCTGGACACGCGAAAAGAGCTGGATAAAGCTTATTCTTATTATCTAAAGAAATCTTACAAAACGCAGGATTATCTTATTTCATCTACTTTCAATTCTGATTCAGTTTACATCTTAAGCGAAAGCGCGCTCGCCAAGGAATCCCCTCAAAAAAAGCGAAGCTTCTTTCCCAGCTTAGTTTACGAAATAAGCCAGGTTTACTTGAACAAGCTTTTCAAATTCAGTTTGCCTAACTGGATTTATAGGGGAATTCCTCAAATAATATCAGAACAAAAAGAAATTGATGGCAAGTTCACTGAGTTCTTGATTGAAACTTACGGCAAAGGCAATCTGTTTTATTTAATCAGCTCGCTTAAAGGCTGGAAAACCCGAGAAGATTTCACGCGGGTTTTTAAGAGAGTCTTAGGAGAAGACTTTGACTTAATCTGGAGAAAGTGGAGTGAGAAAGTAACTAGATAGAATTTTTATAAATCTCGGCCCGAATTGTTAAAATTTTATATCGTGTGCGAAACATCCAAAAGGGTCTTTCAATTTTAAATCAAAATTTCGTTCTAAAACGATCTTACCTTGTTCCAATTTTCCCAAATTGTATTTTTCTTGAGTCATAAACGAACAGGGATAAACATGATCATCTAAGCCTATTGCAAGTAATCTCCCTCCTGCAGGACAATAAAACCCCGTTTTTTCTCTATGAGGTCTAAACTTCGATCCCATCTCTCCGCTAACTTCAAAATATTTTCCAGTTTTATCTAAAGGAAACTTCTTTTTTAGATTTGAAACTTGATTGTAAACCATTTTGGTATCTTCAGTCTCTAAAAGATCTTTGGCTCCTTCTATAGGTAAAATTCTAGAAAAAATAAAGTAATCTACCCCCAAATCTAAATAAGGTGATATCATCTCTTCCAAGTTCAGGTAATTATTTTTGTTTAAAAGTACATTCACTGAAGTTAAAAGATTTTTATTATTACTCATTCGAATAGCCTCTTTAACGATCTCTTCTTGGGGTAAATTCAATCCTGAATGATAATCTCCTGCGTTAGCAGTAAAAGTAACCTTTGAAATTCCCATATTCTTAATTTCATCTATCAAACGTGAATCGCTTACAAAAGGATAACCATTTGTTCTAATGCTTTTATACCCTGCAATTTGGAATATTTCCTTCCATCTATCAAATAAGAATAGTTCCGTTGTGCAGAAAAATACTTTATAGCCTTCTTCGGTTAAGTTATTTATATCTTGAATTATTTTTTCTTCACTTCTCTGAGCTCGATTTTGATAAGAAGAGGATCTTAATAAATAACAATGATTACAACTACAAGTACAGCTAAAATCTCCAGGAGGAACTGCTAGATATTCCACTAATTTTTTATCCTTGAAACTTCTGTTATTTTTTTTAATCTCCTTGACCATTTTGAATAAAATTTTTTAGATTGTAAGAAATATCTGTTGGGATCATTCTTTCAGGAAGCTTTTCCAAAACACAAGAAGAAATTTCTGCAATTTCTTCTGGAAAATTAACTTGTATAACATCCTCTTCTTTCTGTTTTGTACAGTACCCGTAGAGTACATCTAAACTATTCACTTTTGAATTTATCGAAAAATTTATTTGTGAAGGAAATAACTCTAGTATAAATCTTTTTACGTTTACTTCTTCTTCCAGTTCTCTTAAAGCAGTTACAACAAACTCTTCATTTTCTTCGCTTGTGCCAGCGATAACCCCCCATTCATCTTCTTTTTTCCTTCTGACTAGAAAGATTCTTTTAAGATCTTTATCAAAGAGATAAATCAGAATTCCCCTTCTTATTATCTTCAATGATTTTTCTTTTATATGAGATATAATTTGTTTTTTCTCTTCTTGAATTCGATTAAATTCCTCTAATCCAAAATCTGTATAAAATTTTACTCCTAAATCGAACCATTCTTTTTCCCATTCTTCACATTCTTTTATCGCTTCTTCAATATTTTTTCCTTTAACTATTTTGGAATCTATAATGCTCAACCAATTATCCAAACTAATCACGTCTATTCTATCGCAATCAGATAAAATCTTACCCTCTATGCTAAGAGGTTCGTTTGAAGATTTTATACTATGAGT
The DNA here is from genome assembly GCA_022709585.1 of Nanobdellota archaeon. Taxonomy (GTDB): domain Archaea; phylum Nanobdellota; class Nanobdellia; order Pacearchaeales; family GW2011-AR1; genus JAKLIN01. The sequence continues at coordinate 12,912 of JAKLIN010000014.1, forward strand.
TTTTATGCATTCAGAAATTTTTTCGATTTCCTCTGAGTTAAGGTTTTTCTTATTTAACAACTCTTTAACCATCATCGCTCCATTTAAAGCATGATTCCCTTCTTGAATATGTCCAATATCGTGCAATAACGCTGCAGTCAGAAGGATTTTTTTGTCTGCTAAAGAATATTCTTTGATAAATTTTTTACAAAGAAAATAAACCCTAGACACATGAGCGAATCGATTATTCCATCCTCCAGAGATGGTACTATAAAGATTGTCTAATTCTTCTTGAGAAAATTGTTCAAAATTCATTTTAGTTTAAGTAACCAAGTACAGATTCGTTAATTAAAGAGTTTCTAAAAGATTTCTCTGATCCTGCGGGCCTAGTTCTGTTCTCGGGAATGAGTTTATTATTTTGGTATAAAGGATATAAACTTTGATAAAGGTAAACTAAGTCTTTTTCATTTGTTGTTCCCATCCAAGAATATTCTGCTCCCTTGCCAGGATGAAAAACTACCGGAATGGGAAGTATTCCTTCTTTTGCTAATTGATCACATCCATTTAGTATGCTATTAACACTTTCCCATGGCCCCACAGTGAATATAATTCCAACATGACCTTTTCCTAATATTTCTATAGTTGACTTTGCAGATTTAATGTACCTATCTCTTCCCCCGAGTTCATCTTTTCCCGGACAAACTTTTTTTAAGAGATCTTTATCCCACACTTCTAAATTATAAGTTACCAAATCGAAGTTAGATGCTTTTAATTCTTCTTCATATTTCTTTAATAAATCTTTATTTGGGGGATTTATAGAACTAACTCCAGGCAAAAAAGGTAATTGTAGTATTTCTCTTATTTTTTTAGAATAGTTTAAATAAGTTACAAATTCCAATTCCGAATCTTTGAATGTTCCTCCCGTTAAATTTACTAGATTAAATGCTTTGTCATTATATGCTCTTCTCACTGTTTCGATAATTTCTTCTAAATTTCTTATATTGTCTGATTTTTCACCGGTAGTGGGGTTAATATTACAAAATTTACACTGTTTATTGTTATCTGCTCGGGAACAGTAAGAATTTAAGATTATTCCCATACAATCAAGGCCTAATAATTGACCTACTTGGTTCATTGGAATTCCTGATGAAGTTTTTTCGTTGTAATACTCTGGACGAGGAGGAAACTTAACAGGGGTAATTTCTTCTCCAGATTTTCTAACTAAAATAGGCCCTTCTTCTGATTCTTTGATAAGATATTCTGAGTTAGGTCTATAAATTGTTTTGGCCACAATATCTCCTGGGAGAACTATTTCTGGAGGTAAGTTTAGTGTGTGCTCGGGAGAAAGTCTTGCGTCAAAGAGAGCTCGATACTCTTCTTTTACTGTTTTCATAATCCCCTTCGGCTCTTTCTCAAAATCTACTCCTTGGGAAAGTAACTTTATTTTTAAGAATGAAGAATCTTTCATTTAATCTCCTCCAGAATTTGATAAACTAGGTATTTTAAAACATTTTTATGATAACTTTCTTCCAAGAATTTTAAGGAATTAATTGACTTTTTAGACTTATTTTGAATATATTCTCTAGTCCTTTCCAAGACCCTTCTAGAGTTGATTGCTTCTTCAAAGTTATCAAATTTCTTTTTCTCTAAGAAACTCTTTTTCTCCTTGAGTGCGTAACTAGTCAGAATTGTAAATCCTTTATTTTTTAAATCTCCTTTAGGTTTTTTACTCCCAATTAACCCAACAAAGGCGTCTTCTGCGGCTCCTGCGAGAGTGCAATTTTCTTCATAATCTTTTATTAGTTTAACAATTGAATTTCTTCCGTTTAATTTCGCTATTGCGACCATCGCAGAGATAACATAAAGCCCAGAATGATTTAGAACCATATCTTCCCACGTTTTTAAAGAATTATTAAAAAAGTTGTTTCTGAAATGAACATCTAAATATTGACCGATATTTTCTCTGAATAATGATTTAGAAAAACTAGATATAATCTCTTTTTTCAATGATTCTTCGCATTCTAAAGAGTTTAATTCCTCAATGGCTAAGAAGTAAAGCATGTTTCCAATAAGAAGAGCCTTCTCAAAACCGATTAACTTATTCAAGGTTGGCTTATTTTTTCTTTCAAGATCGTGATCTATGATATCATCATGAATAAAAATGGTTGAGTTCACCAGTTCTAATGCAAAAATGACTTTTCTAACATTCTCAGTTATTCCTCCTGTTAAATTTGCAATCGCTAACATTTTTATTAACCTCTTACGTTTACTAGGTGTTTTTAAGAAGTAGGTTAAATTATCAAACAAAAGAGAAGTTTTTTTTGCTTGATTACAATAATTTTTAATCTTGTTAAAAATAATCTCCATCTCCGAGTCTATTTGGTAGTTTTTAGAAATCTCTTCTAAAGAAATTTTATAGTTCATGGTAAAATTTTAATATTTTATTTGTAACCTCTTCTAAACTCAAAAAAGAGGTATCTATCCTTTCTGAAGTCACTTTTGGCCCAAGAGACTCAACAAAGTAGTCGAAATATGTTGAAGAATCTGCTAATTCTTTATAAATTGTCTTTTTATCCTCTTCAGTTAGATAAGAGCGAATAATCTTACCGCTTTCTTTCCTTCTTTTAGATATAATCTCTGGTTGTGCAAATAAATTTATTACTCCTCTTTTCAATTCTTCTTGGAGAGCAAACCTTTCCAAGTTCTTTTTGTGGAATCCTGGAAGAGTAATAGCTTCATTAAAATGTATTGCAAAGTGACAATCCACTAAAAGATTGTTTCTTAAAAGTTGAGTATCTAATTCTTTTTTAACATAATTTTCAACATTCAACAATTTCTGTTGATCTGCCAATTCTGACCAGCTATATCCCATTTTTTCAGCAGTCTCATAAAATTTTCTTCCAAGATACAAATATTTCAAAGAAGGATCTTTTAAGGTTGTTAATCCTAAAGCACTTGTTTTTCCAACACCATGTACTCCCCCCACCCAAATCATCTTAGGCATATGGGGGTTAAATAAAAACACTTAAAAAGTATTGTTATTTAATAAGACTAAACTTTAAAGTTAAGTTTTAATAATATTTTTATGGTAAAACTGTTAGAATGTGTGAACACAAATACAGAAACTTTTGAAAGAGTTCTCGAGAAAAGAAAGTCTCAAAACAAAGCCCCTCTTCTTTTGACCTTCTTAACTCCAAATACCTCTTTTTTTGATATCTTTCGATTAATAAAATTATCCGAATTTAATCAAGAAAAATTTGAAATTATTTTTGTGATTGAAAATTCAAAAAATAAAAAGCAGATGAAATTGTTTATGTCTCTTATAGATAAGTTTATTCCAAATAATAAAAAAATATTTTTATATGATGATATACTCCAAGAAATTTTTTCAAACGACGAATATCAAAGTTTGATAAATCAGTACAACTTCGATTGTTTAAATCAAATAAATAAACCTTTCAAAGTCAATAATTTTTCTTTATCAGACATTAATCGTTTTGTCACTCAATATTTTATTTTAAAAAACTCGAAAGTTCTCTTGGGAGATGAATTTGATTTTTTTTTGACTACTTATTATAAAGACTTATTTTTCCAGACGATACCCGGTTTAGAAGAGTCTTTACTTCCAACTAAACTAATCTTAAAAGATGTCTCTATAAACTGGAATTTTCAAGACTCGATAAATGTACTTGAAAGGAAACTAAGAGACACTAACTACTCTAAAAAAAGAATTTTTTCCATAAGAAAAGTCTTGCTCTCATCAGAAAGAATTATCCTTCAAGATTTAAAGAACAAAGATCTGTTTTCAATTATTTCTCTAATTCAGAGATTTATACACAGTTCAGACTCAAAAAAAGAATTTTTTGCAACTAAATCTAACTTCAAAAGGATCATTTCCATCTTAAATAATAAAAATAGAAGAAAAATTCTCTCAATAATCTCCAGTAAAGACAGCATAAAAGCTGAAGAGATAAAGAAGATTGTAAATTCAGGGTCAAAAAAGCAATATTCGTTAGCTACAATCATGAAGCACCTTAACATTTTGAAAGATTCTGAGCTGATTTCAAAAAATGCAAGAAATTATAAAATCAATGTAAAGAGAATCATTCTAGAAATTCCTCTATCTTGGCTAGATTTTGACTAAAAAAATTTATTAAGAAGACTTGCCTAGAAGATGAAATGGGATGGAAAGGGTTTATTACTGAAGGAAGTTTAGAAGAAGAATCTCTCTTGGAATTAGTGTCTATTCTTGAAAGAAAAAAAGGACGTTTAAAAATTGAAGTTGACGAAAATAACAAAGAGAAATTTATAACTGAAGCTATCAAAAAGATTAAATTAAAGTTTTTTATTCCTCTGGTCAAAGAAGGGGTTATATATATTCTGTTTAAGGATAGAATGTTTAAGTTTAGTAAGGGATATCCCGAGTTAGAAACTGCAAGAAAATATGGAGAAACTATGGGCATTCCTGCAGAAAAAATGTATTTTGAGCTTCTCTTTGAAAATCCCTTCGAGTAGGTGATACCTTAAGATAA
>JAKLIN010000015.1 GCA_022709585.1 Nanobdellota archaeon
GCAAAAACAGTACTGATAAAGATTAATGCAAAGATGCCTAATACTATCTTAGTATTCTTAGAATTCTTTAAACTAGTCTTAGGTTTTCCCCTCTTCATTTTGATAAATAAAACAAGGAAAACTAATTTTTAAATGTTTAGAAAATAGAAATAAAATTAAAGACAAATTGGGGGGCTGAACAGTCGATCTAAATCATATCTACATCTGCCCCAAGTATCACAAAACCAATATTGCTCACAGTAGCTAGCACAAAGATCTAAGTTTTCATTTAACCACCATTCACAATCTGATTCGGGGCAATCTTGGTAGGTAGAACAGAGTAATACACAAGTCCCATATTCGCAAGTTTCTCCAGGTTCACAGTCGCTTTCAGTTACACATTTTCCTTCAGGTAGATAACAAGTATAAGTAGCGGAGTTACATACTCGAGGATATGGGCAAGAACCATCACATTTTCCCCCACATCCATCATCATCTCCGCACGAAGCTCCGAAACAATCAGGCTCACAGGTTCCGATTATACAAGCAGTTCCAAAATTGTTACATACTTTCCCAGTAGGACAATCTCCACAAGTTCCTTCGCATCCGTCTGAACCGCAAATTTTTCCAGTGCAATCACGGGTACAAGATGGTTTACCACAGTCAGTTACATTCACATAATTAGGTTTTTTTGAAAGGAATATACTCCATTCTTCGGATTGATTTGTTGGAACAAAAATATCATAAGCAAGATTCTTATTGGTTACATTTTTACAAGTAATGCTATGAACATTTATTTCTTGACTCCCTCCTTTTTTTATAACTCTATATCCACTTGCAGGAGTGTTAATTATTGTATAAGCAAAAACAGTACTGATAAAGATTAATGCAAAGATGCCTAATACTATCTTAGTATTCTTAGAATTCTTTAAACTAGTTTTAGATTTGCCTCTCTTCATTTTCTTTATTTAATAGAAGAGATTTGTATTTTTAAATGTTTAGAAGAAATTAAATTTACTCTGCTTTTAACTCAGCAACTTCTTTTTCAAGTGCATCAATCTGTGCTTGTTGTTCTTTAACTGCTTCAATTAATACTGCAACTAATTTAGAGTAATCAATTGATTTTATTCCGTTTGCATCTGTTGCAACAGCTTCGGGATATACCTTTTCAACATCTTGTGCAATAAGTCCAATGCTTGGCTCTCCTGTTGCTTTCCAATCAAACGAAACACCTTGAAGTTTAAGCACTTTTTCTAATGCTCCTTTAAGAGCAAGAATATTTGTTTTCAAAGTTCTATCTGAAGAATAAAAGAATGCAGTTGCACGGATATTTCCGCTCACATCAAGTTTCTCAGCAGGGCTAGCTACTCCAATTCCGACTTTTCCAGCATCCCCTGTAATAGTTATTGGACCGAGATAAACACTAGTATAATCATGCCCGGGATTTACTCCTTTTGGTGCTGCAGCATAAACTACGAATGCAGCTGCGATTATGATAAATACAGAAATGATTGTGTAAAGAGTTCTGTTAGAAATATTCAACTTTTGTGTTACACTCTTTCCTCTTTTCATTTTAAATTATATGTTTCTTGGCTTTTTAAATATTATGATGAATCCACGAGATTTAGCAGAATAAAATGTATAATCAAATACAATGTCTGAAAATCTCGAAAAAGTTATATATCTTAAAAAGATTATTTCTTTGTGACAGATAAAGAAGAAAAGTACTCTCCAGAATATGCAAAAGGACAGATATTGGTCTCGTGGAGAGCCTTTCCCGAGGTTAGAGGAATTCAATTAAATGTGGACCCTGATGAGACAGCACATGCCTTGGGAGAGAAATTAGGATATCCTCTGAAAGCAATAGAAAATCTGTCTGGCAAGTGGTATCGAAAGGAAGAAGATGAAGATTATTTGCCTTATGCATATGTATTCCAAACTGAAGTTGGAAAAGAAGAGGAAGCTAGAAAAAGATTTGAAGAATATCCCGAATTTGTTGAGTGGACTGGGCGGAGAGACTTAAAATTGGAAAGAAGAGGGAGAGATCTTGAAAAAATAGTTGACGACGCTCAAGTTTTACTTTATGATTTAGAGATTTCAGATAAAATTTATGATTCCAGAATAGACTCTTTAATTGACGCATTAAAAAAATTGAAATCTAAAAAGGAATAAGAATTAGTTTGGAGTAATATTTGTATATAAAAAGTAAAAGAATTGAGCTTATTGATTGTAATTCTTCAATGCAACTTTGATATTTTTCAAAAGCTGGTCCATGCTTTCTTCAAGTTGCTGCTTGTTTTTGGTTCCTGTGCAAACAAGCTTTCCGTTACTGAACAATAAGAATGTAGCAGAAGGCTCTGAAAGTTTGTAAACCAAACCCGGGAATTGCTCTGGTTCGTATTCTGTTTGTTCCATTTCAAGTGCCAAGAAGTTAAGGTTAAGTTTCAAGTTGATTGTTCCAGAAGCAACAATGTTTTGAACAGTGATTTTTGGAGTGATTGTGACATCAACATTTATTTTTTTAAGTGTCTTGATTACTGCATCAATTACTTTTCTTACCTCTGCAACAGATTTTGTTCCTGTGCAAACAAGATTTCCCGAGGAGAAAACAAGAACAGCTGATTTTGGCTCTTTGATTCTTAAAACAAGTCCGGGAAAAGTATCAGGATTATATTCTGTGTTTGGTTGAGTTCTTGCCAGTTTTGTCAATGGCACAGGCTTTTCTAAAGAAGTTGTTGCAACAATATTTTGAATCTTATATGTGCTGTTGCTTTTTTCCTTGTCTGTCATCTTGTTATATTTAAACAAAATTCATTTATAAAGGTTTTTAAATAGCTCCTTGAGGCAGAATTTGATTTTAAAGGATATTTAAGAGTGCAATAAACGATTTAAAGATATTCAGATAATCAAAAGTATGTACTTAGATTCTGATGGCAAACATATCTTCGCAGAGGATGTGCTTGTGGGCATGCTCTCGAATATTCAAACCATTAAATTGCCTACGTACGATTTTCATAAGACTATTTTTCAACTTCAAGAGCAAAAAAGATTTAGTAAATATCTTAAGGGATTTAAATTTAGCTTAGGAGGGCTTGGCCCATATTCGGAATTGTTAGAAACAGCAATTTTCAATCTTGAAGCGTCCAGTATTTTACAAGCTATTAGCCCGAGTTTTGAGGCATATTATCTTCCTCGAGACTTAAAAGAAAAATTAAAAATTAGAACTGAAAAAATATTTCCAGATCCAAAAGATAGAAAAAATTTAGAAGAAATGGCTAGTGAATTTGAAGAAATTATTACAAAAGAATAAAATTCAATAAACTTTTTTCTTTTGCTGAATATCATAATCTTCTTGAATCTCTTGAAGCGTTGCGATATCTGCTGTATCTCTATCTGGGCGAAGCACTGTGACTCTTGGAAAACGCAGAGCAAATCCAGAATTGTAAGTTGGAGATTTTTGAATTTCTTGATAAGTTATTGAAACAACAAGTTTAGGCTTGATTTCCACGGTTCTTCCTTTTTCTTTTTTTATTAAAGGAGTGAGTTTTTTTGTTAGCTCTTCAAATGATAACCCTTCTTCTGATTTTTCTTTTATTCCTGTTCCAACTTTTCCAATTTCCAAAAATTCATCTCCATCTTGACAACTGACAATAAAACTAGACATCCAGCCTGAACGCTTGCCTGTTCCGTATTCAGCTCCTGTTATAACCAAGTCCAGTTCTCTTTGGTTAGGTTTCATTTTTAACATGTGCCCAACTCTTCTTCCAGATTGATATGGCGCATCGAGATTTTTCATCATGATTCCTTCCTGATTATCTGCCAAAGCTTTTTTGTAGAACTCTTCTGCTTTTTTCTCGCTGTCTGTGATTATTTGTTTTGCGCAAACAATCTTGTACGGTTTTTCCTCGATTATACTTCTTACTAACTCGCTTCTTTTTTTGAAAGGCTCGTCGATTAAAGATTTTCCATTGTAATAAATAACATCAAAAACATTTAACTCAACAGGGAGCTCTTCTTGAATTTTTTCAATGTCATATTTTCTTTTAATTCTTTGACTAATTTCTTGGAATGGACGGTATTCTTTTGTTTTTTTATTAAATCCAACAGCTTCTGCATCAATCATTAAAGATTCGCCTTTTGTATATTTTTTAACATAATCAATAATCTCTGGAAACTGAGAAGTTACATTTTCCAATCTTCTAGTGTAAAGGAAAACTTTGTCGCCTTTTTTATGAATAAGCATTCTGAATCCATCATATTTATATTCAATTGCGCATGGTGTTCCTAAAGCTCGGAATCCATCCGGAATGTCCAATGCTTTTTGTGCAAGCATCAACTTCACAGGTTTCCCAATTTCTAAAGGAATTTTTCTTAAAAGTTTCAAGTCTTGCTTTGTTGCGATTTCGAAAACTTCAGCGATGTCATTTGATTTGTCTAAAGCTTCTTGAATCGAGTCTGAAGTTTCTTTTGCATCTTTTTCCTTTTCTTTTTCAAAAAATGCAGAAGCTATTGCATCACGAATTGTGCTTTCTTGAGTTCCAATTCTTAAATCTCCAATTAAAGTTCTAATAAGATATTTTGATTCCAGGGGAGAAGCAGAAGTTAAAAGTTCTGTGATAAGAGCGAGTTTTTTGTCAACTGTTCCTTTTCCAACAAGTTCAGGAATAGCTCTTAAATTTTCAATAACTTTTTTCACAGACAATTCTTTTTTATCCAGTGTTGCCTGACGCTTTTTTTTGGAAATTTTTTCAGCGACTTGCCCAATATCTCCAAGGGACTTCCATTCTTTTACAATTTCTGCGGAATTGACTCCGGTGGCTTTGGAAATTGCCTTAACTGCGAGCTGACTGCTAATTCCTAAAACTCTTTCATCATATTCCGGATAAATTCTTCCAAGCAAAAGATAAAGTATATCTTTTTCCTCAATTTTTATTTCTTTTAAGAAATCTGAGAGAATTTTTGTTTTCTCTAATCTCTTTGTTGTAGAATCTAATTGTTCATACAACTCAGTTAGTTTAAGATATTTCATTTTAACAGTTTAACTTACTTAAGAATAAGGAATAAATGCTTTTAATGTTTTGGCTTTTTGAAAAAAGATTGCAGAATAATGTGAGTGGTTCCAATAACCAAAAGAGATATTCCTAAAATAACATGAGTATGCTCTAAGTCAAATTGTAAAATTTCAAATTCCATAAAAAGAACACTTAATGCAATTAAAATAAAGTTTAATGCTAAAAAACTTCTCACTACTCTCTTTATTTTTTGTAAATCCATTTTAATAGTTTTCAACTAGCAATTCATAGAATGCTTGAGGATGTTTGCAAGCAGGGCATTCCTCAGGTGCTTCTGGCCCTTCATGAACATAACCGCAGTTTCTGCATTTCCACTTAACCTTTCCTTTTCTTTTGAAAACTGCTTTTTGTTTTATATTATCAAGAAGTTTTCTGTATCTTTTTTCATGCTCTGATTCAACATCAGCAATTTCTCTAAATGAATCTGCAATTTCTTTGAATCCTTCTTTTCTTGCAATTTTTTCAAAGTGAGGATACAGTTCGCCCCATTCTTCTTTTTCGCCGTTTGCAGCAGCTAAAAGATTTTCTGCTGTTGTTCCTATTTTTCCAGCAGGATAAGCTGCTTCGATTGTAACAGGAACTCCGTTGGATTCTTGTAAATATTTAAAGAAAATTTTAGCATGCTCTTTTTCATTGTCAGCGGTTTCTGTGAATATAGCACTTATCTGTTCAAATCCTGCTTTTCTTGCTTCAGAAGCAAAATAGGTGTATCTATTTCTTGCCTGGCTTTCACCAGCAAAAGCTTTCAATAAATTCTTTTCTGTTTCTGTACCTCTTAATTGCATTCTCTTTTAAAAAAACACTAGTTTATTTACTTTCCTCTTCTGCCTTGAGCTCTAATACTTGGTCTTACTTTAAGCTCTCTAGACTTAGTTGAAAGTCCTCTGGATTTCTTTCCAGCAGAGGTTAAACCTCGGAAAACTCTGCCAACATTAGCTTTGTTTCCAATCCAGTTTAAAGTTTTATCATTTTTGATTTCTGGCATGTTTGGATCAACAAGAATAACTTCGAAGAAATAATGAACTCCGTCTTTTCCGATTTGGTATGAGTTTAATACTTCAAGATTTCCGTACTTGTTTGCAGCTCTTTGCTCTGCAATCCATTGGTAGCTCATCTTTAAGTTTTTTCTAATGTGCAATCTTTTACTTCTTCTTCCTTTATTTGGACGTGTTCTTTTATGTCCTCCTCTCTTTAATCTTACTCTAGCTACGAAAAATCCTTTTTTGTCTTTGTATCCAAGCGCTCTTGCTCTATCTAGTCTAAGAGGTTTGTCAACTTCAACAATTGCATCAGACTCTCTCCATTCCACCATTCTTTCTCTAAGAGTTGCTGCATCTGGCTTTTTCCAAGCCTGTTTTATGTAATGATATAATCCTTTTGCCATTTTATCTGATTTATGTAGAAAAAGTTTATTTTTAAAGTTAATTGATACGCTTTTTTGTTTATTTAATTGATTTTTAGGGTTTTATGGTAATTTATTTTGAATTTGTTGATGGCTTATTTTAATTTTCTTTTTTATTTATTTCAATCTGATTGTTTCAAGATTTCTTGGAACTTCTGTTTCAACTCTATTCATTTTGTAAAGACTTGAAGACAAATCCAATGATTTTGAAACTTCTCCGTGATTGATTATGATCCTTTTTGGTTTTGGACGCATATTGTTAAAGAAAGAAGTTATTTCATTTCTTCCTGCGTGAGCGCTTAATCCTAAAATAGTATGAACTTCTAAATTAATTTTTACTTGCTCTTCTCTTCCATCAACCATCATTCTTGTTTCTTGTATTCCTTCTTGAACTTGCCTACCCAAACTTCCAACACCTTGGTAACAAACAAAAATAACTGAATTTTTTTCATTGCCTGCGAATTCTCTAAAGTATTCTACAGATGCTCCGCCTACAAGCATACCAGATGTTGCTAGTACAAGACAAGGCCCGCCTTCAACAACTTCTTTTCTTTCCATTGGTGAACCAACCCTTGCGAATACAGGAGAAGCTAAAGGATTTTGATCTTGGAAAATTTGTGAACGAACATGCGTGCTTAAAAAATCAGGATAAGCTGTGTGAATTGCGTTGATATCCCAAATTGCACCGTCGATATAAATTGGAATCTCTTTTAGTTTTCCGCGCTTCATTGCATCTTCTAAAATTAACATTGTTTCCTGAGCTCTTCCTAAACCTAATTCTGGAATCAAAACTTTTCCTCCACGCTCAACTGTTTTTTGAACAATTTCAATAAGCTTGTCTTCAGATTCTGCTCTTGGAGGAAGAATATCTCCTTTTGCACCATAAGTTGATTCACATAAAACAGATTCCACTCTTGGGAAACTTGCAATAGCAGGGTCAAGTAATCTTGTTCTTGCATATTTGAAATCTCCTGTGTAAAGGAAATTATGTGAACCATTTCCTATATTGAAATGAGCCATTGCGCTTCCAAGTGCATGCCCTGCATTGTAAAGTGTGAGTCTTATGTCTGAAGCAATGTCTGTAACTTCATTGAAATTCAAACATATGGTGTGTTTTACCATTTCTTTAATATCTGTAGAACTGAATAAGGGCTGTGCAGCTTGTTTGTATGCAACTCCAATAAAATCTAAAGCCATAAGCGCAGCTAAATCTCTTGAAGGGAAAGTCATATATGTTGGACCTTTGTAGCCCATTTTGTAAAGATAAGGAAGCAATCCTACGTGATCAAGGTGCGCGTGAGTTATAACAACCGCGTCTAATTCATTGATATTAAATTCAGAAACTTGAAAGTAAGGGAATTTTTCTGCACCTGAACTTGCAACATCTAATCCGCAATCTAAAAGAATTTTTGAATTTTGAGTTTGTAAAATCAAACAACTTCTTCCAACCTGTCTTCCTCCCCCAAGGAAAGTCACTCTTGCCCAGCCTTCCATTTTTTCAGCATTCCATTCTTTGTAGATTTTTTCTCCAACAGAGTTAAGGAATTTTCTTCTGTGATTATTATTTGCGTATAAAACTTCCCTAATGCTTTCAGTTATTTTACTTTTAATTATTGGAGATCTTTGAACTTGAGGCGTCCATAATGTTTCTTGTCTAATATCTGAGAAAATTGAACCTTGCTTTCCAATTACAAGCCCTGGTTTTTTTGCTTCGATCACAACAATGCTTCTATGGTAATCAAAAAATATGTCTGTTATTTCTGCTTCTTCTGGAATTATTTTTCTGATTTTCTTTTCAGTTTCTTCTGTTGAAGGAAGAATTTTTGGGTCTGCTCTTAATTCAACTCTTTTTTTGATTTGCTCCACTATCTCTTTTATTTTCCCTTCTCCTTCTTTAAAGAAATTCTCATTGTCTGTGTAAAGAACAATATTTGCTCCCTCAAAATTTGCTTCAGTGAGTTTGGTGTTTAATTGTTCTTTAATGTTTTTTAAAATGTCTGCCATTTTTATCTTTAAGCTATCTTAATTGAATGTGAAAATTATTTTTTAATAAGTAAGGTAAATTAATTTTTTTTAGAATCTTCGTAGCTTGCCTTTATTTCTTGACTCACCACTTTTTTGATTCCATCTTTTGTTAGTGTGAATACATCAATTCCGTGCCCGCTTCCAATATCTCTTTGTGTTGAAGATTTTATTGCTTCTGTTGCGAGTTTAACTGCATCTGCTACAACCATATCTTTGTGATATTGTCTTTCTAAAAGTCCTAATACGAAAGGCATTCCACTTCCAAAGTTAGCATCGTAGTCTTCAACTTTTTTTATTCCCCCAGAAGGGTCGATTGTATAAAGCTCAGCGGTTCCGTTTTCATTGACTCCCCCGACTAAACTTCCGACCATAAATTGAAGCATTGTTGGCTGTCTTACAGAACCATAAATCAAAGAAGCGATTAAGTTTGCTCCTTCTCTTACATTTGGGCGAGATTTTGAACGTAGTTCTTTTAGCCTTAATTCAGCTGCGCCAAGTTTTATTGAACGTTGAATGTCTGAAACCATTCCGGTTCCTGCAAAAGCAAGATATTCATTTATGATTTTAATTTTTTCAGAATCCTTGTCCATAACAATATTTCCGCCTGTGCTTTGCTTATCTGAAGCCATTACAACTCCGTCTTTGCAAACAATTCCAACTATGGTTGTTCCAGATTTCAATATTGAGTTTTTTAAATCGTCATCCATTTTAGTCTTTAATCTATTGAGAGTTATAGTGTAAATATAACTAGAACTTATATATTTCAAGGTTTAATCTGTTTTATAAAGTTTTCGCTGAACGAAAACTTTGTTGGCAGAAAGTTCTTAGTTTACAGTTCCTGAAACGCCATGCTCCTTGCGGATTTTGATTATGTTATCCACAAAGCTTTCTATTTTTTGTTCGTGACTTACTATGATTAATTGCTTGACATTTAATTCTTCTAAAACTCCTCGCATTTTGTCAAGCTGCTGTTCTGAGAAACCATCTGTTGGTTCGTCAAGAATAACAATATCTCGTGTTTTTATTGTGCTCAAGAATGAATTAATAACCTGGTTTAAAGAAAGTCTATAAGCCAGAGCAATAGCTGTTCTTTCTCCTCCAGACAAATAAGAATAATCTAATTCATAATCCTGGTGCTCAATAATTGGGGTGAAATCATCGCTTAATCTTACATAGAAACTGTCTGATACAAGCATACTAAACCATTCTGAAAATGATTTTGAGAATTCTGTTTTAAGTTTAGTCATAACATTCTTTTCGATAAGAGAAACAAGCAATGAAAAGTGCTTGGAAAACCAGTCTTCAAGTTCAACTAAGTAATCCAACCTTTTTTTGATATCATCAAGTTTTTTTATTCTGCTTGTCAAGTCTTCAACTTGTTTAGAGAAAACTTCAATTTCTCTTCTAAGCTCTGCAACTCTTATTTCAGCACTTTTCTCTTCAGCTTGTGCCTGTTCTAACTCTTTTTGCTTTTCATTAAATATCTCATCATATTTTGCAAGTTCTAAAACACTGACACTAAGAGAATCCATATGAGTTTTCAACATTTCAATATCTTTTTGCAATGTTTCATTTAATCTTTCAACATCTGAAATATTAATCTTTTTTTCTTGAATTCCATCCAGCCTCATTTTAATTATTTTTAATTCAGAAAGTTCTTTTTCTTTAATAGAAATTTCATTATCAAGGATTCTGCTTTTTTCTAATAGTTTTATTTTTTCAATTTCCAGCTCTTGAATTCTTCTTGCGCTTTCAGCGCTTTCGGAATGCGCTTTATTCAAGACATTTGCTCTATAAACAGACTCAACATTCTGCAAACAAGTTGGACAAATTTGAAGATTTGACATTTTTTGCTCTAATTTCCTATTCTCATCTATCTTGTAAGTTAACGAAGAAATTTCAGAACGGATTTCAATATTTTTTTCATTTAACCTTTCTTTTTCTCTTTTATTGGAAGCTATTTCATTTTCCAACTCAACAACTCTCTTAGGATTAAAACTGATTTTTTCAAGCTCTTCAATTTGTGAATGAATTATTTCAATTCTTTTCAGGTTATTTGAGATGGAATCATTCTTTCCAGAAATCATGATTTTGGATTTTTCAATTTCTTGACTGAATTTTCTTTTTTCTTCAACTTTTTTTGCAATTTCTTCTTTTTCTTCCTGGATGATTTTTCGCGCATCGTGTTTTAAGAACAATTCCTTTTCCATTACAGAAAGATTATGATTCTTTGATTCAAGTTCGTCTTCTTTTGTAAAGAGCTCAAGTCTTTCCTGCTCTAAATTTCCAATAGCTCCCTCACGAAGTCTTCTTTCTTCACGAAGTTTAGAAAGAACAAGGGAAGAATTTTCAATAACTTTTTTGTATCTGTCTATTCCAAAAATATGCCTTAATGTGTTTATTCTTGTTTCAGGATCTTGAAGAATAATTTCTTTCATTTCTTCTTGAGGAGTATAAACAGTGAATCTGTAAAGAAGATTTTGTTTTTTCGCAAACTCCATGGGATAATTCAAAAGCTCAAGAACTTTTGTTTTCAATTCTGTTACTGAAATTTCTTTTTTATCTCCGTTAATTGTGATTGCACAATAGTCTTGTGAAACTGTTTTTCCCCTTTTCAAATTTCTTTCAACAATTATATCTAAGTCTTCAATTTCAAATTCCATTACAACCCCCCCTTTTTCTGCCCCATTTCGCAAAAGGGAATTTCCTCTTTGCCCTGGCTGAAGCCCAAACAAAGCAAATTCTATTCCAAGCAAAATAGAAGTTTTCCCGCTACCAATATCTCCTGAAAGAAGAGTGGAACCTTCTGGAAATTCAATTTCTTTTTGTTCGTAACTTCTTATATTTTCAAGTTTTATTTTTTTGATTTTCATTTTGGTTTTATTTTTTTGATTTTAATTTGATTTGAATTTATTGTTTTCTCGTTTCAAAAGTCAAGCACCTTGCGCGTTTCTGCTAAAAGACGCGTTAAGAATACTTCTGATGTTTCTCCCTCTTGTTTTTCAATTGAAAGTGATTCCATAAGCTGAGGGATAAGTGTGTTAAACTTAGAGGGATTTTGTTCAGAATATGCGATTACAGTATCTTTTTCTAAGTTCTCAGAATCTTTAACTTCAATTTCCAGTGCAATTTCTTTTTGCTTTAAATCGTGCGTGTTTCTCAAAACAAAATAAGCTTTTTTCGAGAGTGCGAACTCTTCAATTTTTTGGAATTTGATATCTGAACTTTTTCCTTGTTCAATTTCACCTCGAACTTTCATTAAAACAATTTTATCCTGCAAATCTTCCTTGTCCAACTCTGAAATGATTTTTTCGGTGGCATTAATCGCGTCAGTCACTTCAAACTCCACGGAAAGAACATCTTTTATTTTCAAATCAATTCTTTTCAAAGGTTGAGATGAATCTGTATCAATAAGATAGTATCTTCCTTTTTTCAGATCTAAAAGTTCTTGAAAATTATTTGGGAAAACAGGCCCAGCATAAACAAACCCGCTTATTTCATAATCTAAATGAAGATGCCCTAATGCGTAATAATCCACCTTTGGAAGCAAGTCAGTTTCAATTGCATCGATTGGAAGATTCCCTTTTGCTTTGTCGATTGTGGTGTGAAGCATTAAAATTTTGAACATTCCAGGAGCATCATTGAGTTTTATTCTTCTCAAATCCGGGACTTCTAATCCTGAACGTTTTCCAGGATATCCATAGATTGCGACGCCTTTGTAAATTGTTGGATTAAGAATTATAGAATCGTCTTTTTCTTCAAATTTGGTTACATTCTCACAAAAACCAGCTTCTTCTAAAACATCGAGGAAAGTTTTTCCTGAAACAGAATAATCATGAGAACCTGCGATTAGAAAACAGGGAATTCTCGCTTCTTTCAGTTTTTTCAGCTCAGAAAAAGCGTTCTTTAAGGCTTCAATTGGAGGATAAGCTGTGTCGAACAAGTCTCCTGCAATAAGCACAAAATCAACTTTTTGAGAAATAGAAGAGTCAATTGCTCTCTTGAATGATTCAGCATTCAAATCTTGGAGCTCTTGCTGTTTCCAACCTCCTAAATGTACATCTGCTAAGTGTGCAAATTTTACCATATGAATAGAATATCCCCTATTTTTTCTGTTGTTGCAAACTATATAAAATTGATTGTGATTAAAACTGCAAATAAGAAATATTAAACTTCAAGCTCCCAAACATACAAAATTTCAAAGAAAATTCGCTTTTTTCCAATGCACTTTTTTTTATAATCTTGCCAGTTTATTTTTTTTGTTAAACTGCTTGTTAAAACAATAATTTTTCCGTTTTTGCTTAAGTATTTTTTGGCTTGAACAAGAAAATTATTTATAACTTCGCTTCCGTTTTTACCTCCGGTTGTGTCTAATCCTTTGTCAAATTTGTTTTCTGGCAGATAAGGGGGATTAAATAAGATTAAATCAAATTTGTTTTTTTCAGAATTCAATTTTTCAAATAAATTAGAAAGAATAATTTTGGAGTTGGTGAATTTTTTCTTAAGAAAAGAGATCGTATCAGGATTTATGTCCACTAAAACAATATTTCTTTCTGAAACATCCTGATTGATTAAATTAGTTGATTGAATTCCTGAACCTGAACCCATGTCTAATACTTTTATTTCTTTTTTATTGATTTTTGAAGATTCTAAAAAGTATTTCACACATTCTGCTAATAGAAAAGAGTCTTCAGCAGGTTGATAAATTTCAGATTGATTCATCTAAAAGCGAAATCTT
Source organism: Nanobdellota archaeon (assembly GCA_022709585.1). Taxonomy (GTDB): domain Archaea; phylum Nanobdellota; class Nanobdellia; order Pacearchaeales; family GW2011-AR1; genus JAKLIN01. Next base: position 13,217 of record JAKLIN010000015.1, read on the forward strand.
TCCTGTTTTTATTTTATTCGGAAAAAGTTTATCCTGAGATTATTTTTCTGACAACAAAAAGATAGATAATTGCTCCTAAAAGCACTAAAAGAAGTGAAACTAAGCCGATTATCAGCCATTTTATATTAAGACCCTTTGATTTTTTTTGGGCTTTATACTCTGAAACTCCTCCAGATAAAGAATTTGCGGGATTGATTTTTTTTGGAGTGATTGGATTTGCTTTGACTAATTGAGCTTGTTCTTTGTGTACTGCTTTTACTGCCTGAGGAGTTACTGGCTTAGTTGAAGTCTTTAACAAATTTGTAGCGGGTTGAGATTGAGCTTGTTGCTGCTGTAATAAATATTTCTCTGGAGAAAAATGAGAAGATTGCAACAAACGTGCAGCTTCTTCAATCTCTGCTTTTTTGTAGCCGGCATTGTAAAAAGAAAACATTGCTTTTTGCAAAGAATCACCGCGAATCATCGCTGTTTTTAATCCTTCAACTAATTCCTCTTTTACCATATTAGAACTAAGATTTTACAATTTTAATACCTTACCATTGAAAGAAAGATGGCAAGTTTCTCCAAATTTGTAACCTAAATCTGAAGCAAGCTCTACCATACTTGTTGCTTTTTGAAGAGAACCATGAGCAGGGATAATATGTTTTGGTTTCAACATTTCTATTAAATCTTTTAAATCATCTCCAGAACCGTGCCCTGAAACATGAACATCTGATTGTATTCTTACTCCTTTTCTTCTTAATTTCTTATCCATTTTATCACGAGCATTTATATTTGTTGGAGCAGGAATAACACTAGAAGAGAAAATAACATGATCGTCTTTTCTAAGCTTTAAAGGAGTTTCTTCTTCAACAATTCTGTCTAAAACCGAACCTGCTTCTGCTTGATGCCCGGTGCAAACAATCAAATATTCGCTTCGAGATTTTTCAACTTTCTTTAAAAAAGAATTAATTTGATTTTTGTATTTCATAATCTTCACATCCTTTTGGAAAGGGCATTGTTTGATTTTTATTGCGCATTCCACATATTTGTTTAAACTTCTTCCAAGGAAAACTATTTTTCTTCCAGTTTTCTTTCCAAAGTCAACTATGCTTTTTAATCTCGCAATATGAGAAGAGAATGTTGAAACAATAAGAGCAGCATCTTCATTTCTAACAGAATCAAAAGCATCTTCAATTAAATTTCTTGCAATTCTTTCACTTGGAGTTTTTCTTTCAACACCAGAATAGAGAGAATCAACTACAAGAACGTCAACTCCTTCTGCTCCTGCTTCTCTTAATTTTTTGTAGTTTGGAGGCGCTCCGATTATTGGATGATTATCAAATTTGAAATCCAATGCGTAAAAGAAGTTTCCTTCTGGGGTATGAAGCATTACAAAAACACATTGAAGTGTTGAGTGAGTTGTGTGAATAAAATCAGCTTTGTAATTTCCGCTTTTTCCTTTTATAATATAAGTAGAATCCTCATTTACTTTAATTCTTGGATTTCTTAATGTTATTTTTTCATCTTGAAGCATTTGTTCTAAGAACTCCATTGTGAAAGGTGTTCCGAGAATCTTTGCGTTTGGATATCTGTGCGCAAGATATGGAACAGCTCCAATATGATCTAAGTGTGAGTGCCCAATAATAATTGCCCTGACCTTATCTCTCCAGCCAAGCTTGTCTAATATTTTGTCATTTGGAAGAGCTTCTATTTTTCTTAATTTTTCTTCAGAAGGAGTTTTTGATTCCACTGCATCTTTTTCTTGGAACTCAATTATTGCAGGAAGATAAATTCCAGCATCAAATAATATAACATCTTCTCCTATTTTAACAGCCGTCATATTTTTTCCAACTTCTTCATATCCGCCGACTGTACAAATTTCTAATCCCATTGTATTCTATTTACTATATTTTTCTTGTATTTCCTCTATTTTCTAAATTAAGATAAAAAGTCTTGTCTTATAAATCTTGTTAAATGGATTTTAGATATTTTTGAGCCGTTTAATGAAAGATTTTTATATTAGATTTTGTTGAATTAAACATGAAAAGTTTATCTCCTTCTCAAAAAGAAAACAAAAGATATTTGATTGTAAAAGGCACAAATTTGCAAAAAAACATTGAAAAAGCAATTTTAGACTTTATTGGAGTTTTGGGAATGTCTCGCACAGGGCTCGGATTCATTGAAACTCGCGGAGATTACGCAATTATTTCTGTAGATAGAGAAGCACTTAATGAAGTAAGGGCAAGTTTAGCTATTTTCCCTGAAAAAATAAGTGTTGAACGTGTTTCTGGAACATTGAAAGCGCTTGGAAAAGAGCCCCGAAAACCTTTTAAATAAACCCTATTTGGGTTTAGTATACAAGAAAACATTAGAGATTAAAACATATTAAATTCCTCTATAAAACTATAACATGGATATGTCAATGGACGTAATGCAACATCAATCAATGGGTTATGACAGAACTGCAACAATGTTCTCCCCAGATGGGCATTTATTACAAGTGGAATATGCAGAAAAGACAGTTAGACTTGGAAGCGCAAGCATTGGAATAGTCTGTTCAGATGGCGTTTTTCTTTTAGCGGATAAAAGAATAGAAGACACACTTATTTCTCCTAAGTCTACTTCAAAGATTTATGAAATTGATTCTCATGTTATTTCAAGTGTTGCGGGGATTATGTCTGATGCAAGAGTTTTAATTGACAAAGCTCAGATTTTAGCACAACAGCACAGAGTTACTTATGATTCTCCAATTAATCCAGAATTAATCATTAAAGAATTATCAGATATAAAGCAACAATTTACTCAATATGGCGGTGCTCGCCCATTTGGAGCTGCATTAATGGTTGCAGGAGTTTTGAATAACAAGCCTATGCTTTACACAAGCGATGTAACTGGAAATTATTTTGCATATTTTGCTAATGCTATTGGAGAAAATGATGAAAAAATAAAAGAAAAACTAAGAGAAAAATACAATTCTAATTTAACAATCAAACAAGGAGTAAGCCTTGCTTTGGACATTTTCCAAGAAATACAAGCTGAAAAGTTTGATTTGAAAAGATTCGAGTTATGCTTTATTGAAAACAACAAAGAAAAAATTCAAAGAATTGCTGGAGAACAATTAAAAGATTATCATTCTTCTGCAAGAAGCAAATAAAAGCAAATAATTAAAAAATAAAAATAAGATTACTATTAACATGAATACAACAGCTAGAATAAAAAAAGCAGGACAAGAGTTCGAAATCCTTGTTGATATGGATTTGGCTTTAAAGTTCAAAAAAGGCGAGATTTCTTATATTGAAGCTGAAGGTGACAGAATTTTCAAAGATTTAAAGAAAGGAATGTCTGCTTCTTCAGAAGATTTGAGAAATGCTTTTGGAACAACAGACCCCACTGAAATTGCAAAGAAAATTGTAAAAGAGGGGGAAGTTCTTGTAACTCAAGAGCACAGAGATGAAGAGCATGAAAAGAAAATCAAACAAGTTGTTGACTTTTTAGCTAGAAATGCAACAGACCCTAAAACAGGGCATCCTCACACTCCTGAAAGAATCAAGATGGCTTTAGAACAAGCTCATGTGAATGTCAAAAACACCCCTCTTGATTCACAAATTAAAGAAATTCTAGATAAGATTGCCCCAATCATTCCAATAACTTTAAAAACTAAAAAAATAAGGATTACTATTCCAGCAATGTACACAGGAAAATCCTATGGAATAATTGCGCCTTACAAGGAAAGCGAAGATTGGATGAACGACGGAAGTCTT
>JAKLIN010000016.1 GCA_022709585.1 Nanobdellota archaeon
TTTTCTTTTTTTGAATTGTCGATTAAGTGCGCTCTTTTTTCAAGAAGTGCTTGGAATGTTTTAGTGTCAATCTCTCCGAATGCAACAAAATCTTTTACCTTTGCAAGCATTCCTAATTCTTCTTTTCCTGGCTTGTTCATTACAATGCAAGAATATTTCTTTCTAAGTCTTAATCTGTTTAAAGTTTCCACTACTGTTCTTTCCATTTTCACTTCTCCAGAGATTCTTATTACACAGATCATTTTGCGTTTGTTTGTTGCAAGGCTTTTATGCATGCCTTAACAAGATTGAAATTAGTTCTTTGAATACCAAATGTTTTACTGTAAACATCTTTGATTCCTGCAAGTTTTAATACTTTCTTTAATTCACTAGCTACAGCAAGGCCGGTTCCTTGTGGTGCAGGGATTAATGTTACTTTAACACTTCCTTGTTTTCCTGTAACTGTCAATGGAAGCGAGTGAAGTTCAGTGCAAGCGCAATCAAATCCCCCGCATGCACGCTTTACTTTGATTAAGTTTAACTTAGCTTGTCTGATTGCTTTGTCTCTTGCAGGAAGTGTTTCTTGAGCTTTTCCTTCTCCGATTCCAACATGTCCTGCTTCATCTCCGACAACTGCAAGTGCAGAGAAACTTGGAACATTTCCTTCTTTAGTTTTCTTTTGAGTTTGTCTCCAAGCTCTTCTTTTTCCGCCGCCGAATTTTCCCTTGGATTGTCCAATGGAAATTAAATCTGTTTTAACATTAAGTAAAGTGTCTACAATTTGTTCTTCTTGAATTTTCTTTCCGCTTTCAAGAATCTCGTCGATATTTTTGATTTTTCCAGCTTTAACATCTTTTCCAAGCTTTGTTTTTGGAACCCAAGCTCTCAATTTGTTTTCTTCCATCTCTTCAAATCTTCCTTTTGGTTTTACAGCTTCTTCAGCAGGAATTTCAGCAATGTCTTTTTCTTCAGGTTCGCTGTCTTCAATAATCACTTTGATAGGTTCTTCAATTTGTTTGATTATTTCTTCAGGTTTTATTTGAGTTTTTTTTGCTGTTTTTTCCATGTTATTATTCTTTGTCTATGCTGGATTTAATTTTTTCGAATGTAGCAGAAAAATCTTTCTTTAAATTCTTTCCTTTAACTCTTTCTTCTTCAGGGAAAACTTCTTTTGGAACAGAAAGTTTAACTCCTGCGTCAACAACACCTTTCAAGAAAGCATAAGCTCTGCTCTTTTTTGTTGGAGCAGCAATTCCAAAATCAACAACAGGTGTTTGCTTTTTCTCTTTGAGCATCTTTTTTCCAATTAATCTTCCTGTTAAGTAACAAGCAGGAATAGATTTCAAACTTCCTTCGAGCTCTTTTGGCCATCCATATTTTAATAGGTGCTTTGAGCTTAATGTAATCTCCACTTTATCTTGTGCCTCATGACTTACAACATATTGAGCGAAAATGTACTGGTTTGTTCTTCTGAATACAAGTCTTGGAAGCTTTCCGCTAAGCAATCTTTTTCTTTTCAAATAGTCTGTTCTTCCTTTCTTTCTTCTTTGAAATATTCTTTGCATTTTTATTTCCTCAAGCTGTGAGCATAATCTTTTAATTGTGCCTTACTCTTGAATTCTTTATTTTTAATTTTCTTTCTGATGCTCTTTACTTCATCAGCTGATAAAACTTTGCTTTTTTGTAATTCAACAACGTAAGCTCTTAGTTTTCTTGTAAGCTTAACATACTCTTGTTTTCTTTTGTTAACATGAACTTTGATATTTCCTTGGAGTCTTCTTTTTCTTCTTACAACTTTCTTTCTTCCGCCAATTTCTTTTATTAAAATTGCTCCTTCTTGATGAAGCGCTTTAATATCTTCTTTAGTGATTGCTTCTTTGATTTCAGCAAGTCTTGGCTCTACAAAAAGCACTCTTGACTTTCCGACGCCAAATACTTTTGCAGCAAGTGCTTTCTTTTTATCTAATTTCATTTTTTCTTCTCCATTGTTTTAATGAATTTGTTGATGTTTAAGTTGGAAACTTCAAGCTTCTTTTCTTTAGCTTTTTTTGCTATTTCAAGTTTCTTTTTATTTCCAATTTTTCCAATAACTATTAAATTTTTGCTTGTTGCTTTTTCCAAATCTTTAAGATTGTTTACAAGAAGCACGATTTTTTCTTGGATTTTATCTCTTTGTGCTTTCTCTGTTCTGTGTCCGATTCCAACAATTGCAGGATAGCCCCTCATCTTTTCTCTCATTTTTCCATGTCTACCTTTTTGGCTTCTCCAAGCTTGCGCTTTCTTTTTTCCTTTTCCAAGCTTTACGAATCTTTTACAATTTCTTCTTAAAAATTTCTGTGACATTATATCTCTCTCCCGGGTTTACTTGTCATGAATATTCCATCTTGGAAAATTCTTTTATCTCTATTTCTCACTTTTGTTGCTTTTTCAAGGTTTGCAGCTGTTTGGCCTGCAACTTCTCTGTCAATAGCAGTTACGGTAATAAAATCTTTTTCAATCTTGACTGTAGCTCCCTTAACAATCTTGCATTTTCTAGCAGTATTCTCTCCGAGATAATTTTTGATTGTAATTTCTTGCCCATGAACTTCAACAGTCATAGGGAAGTGAGAATAGCAAACTTTCAAATGATATTCAAATCCGTTTAAAACCCCTTCAATCATATTCTTGATGTGCGCCTTAATTGAATTCATATTCTTTTTTTCTTTCTTTGTTGATTTTTTATTTCCAATTACAATTTTATTGCCTTCTTTTCTTAATTCTAAGGTGTGCAGATTAAACTCCCGTGAAATTTCTCCCTTTGGACCTTTTATCTTCACGAGATTTCCTTCTATGGTTACCTCAACATTTGCAGGAATTTCCATGTGGTGAAATATTTCTTTTTTCATTTTCAGTAAAAGTATGCAATCATGAATCCTCCCATACCTTTCTCGAAAGCTTCTTCATGAGTCATAAGTCCTTTGCTTGTTGAAACAATCAAAGTTCCAATATTTCTTGAAGGAAGGAATCTTCTTCTGTATTTTTCAATTTCTGTTTTGTCTGCAGTGAATCTTGGCTTGATTGCTTGGCATTCCAAAAATTCACCAAAGTCAATTTGAACAGATCTTTCTTTTGTATCAAGTTTGTATCTCTTGATAGCTTCTTTCTGTTTCATTATCTTCAAAACTTCAATTAAAAGATTTGAAATTCTATTTATCTTTACAGAATCTCTTCCTGCTTTCTTAGCATTTCTTATCATGTTCAATGCGTCTGCTACTATATCTTGTGCCATTTTATGAATATTTTTTGAATCCAATTTCTTCCGCGATTTCTCGGAAACATTGTCTGCATAAGTGAAGTCCATAGGAATTTATGTGAGCGCCGAATCTTCCGCATCTTCCGCATTTCTGCGCAGTTATTCCGGTTTTTCTTTCCTTTGGTTTGTTGTGTTTCACAAACTTTTGAAGCACAGCTGGCTTAGCTTTTAATTGCTTCAAAACTTTTTTCCAATCACTTGCAGTCATTTTCCTACGAATTTGGTTTGGAAATTGTCTTCCATAAATTTAATTATATCTTCTTTAGAGATCATTTGTTTTTTAGGTAATTTTCCACTTCTTATCTTCTTTAATTTTACTCTTTTACCTGCTCTTGTGAATGTAACAGTTACGTCAAGTCCGATAATTCCTATTTCTCTCTGATATTCTTGTCCAGGAATTTCAATGTATTCTTTTATTCCGAAAGAGAATGTGTTTTCACTTACTTGTTTCCTTTTAACTGTGTTTTCAACAGCGACTAAAAGTTTTCTTAATGTTTGATCAAAATCTTTTCTTATTGTAACAAGAGCCCCAACTTCTAAGTCTGGCCTTACCCCTAATGAAGGAATTCTCTTACGAGATTTTGTTTTCATTGGTTTTTTTCCTGTAAGTATTTCAAGCAATCTGAATCCCTTGTGAAGTCCGTCTTCAACTCCGCCAACGCTTAGCACAATCTTCTCGATTCTGATTGTTCTCATAGGATTATTCTTTTCTTTTTCTGAGATTGCCTTTTCAGTTTTTTCTTTTGCCATTTTTATTTCCACAGCGATAACCTGTTTAATTAATGCGCCGATTATTTCATGATTCTTTTTTTGAATCTTAACAATTTTGTTTTCTTCGTCGATGTCTTGAATTATTCCTTTTGCACCAGTGTGTTTTCCTGCAAAAACAATAACATTTGTATTCTTTTGCAATTCAATGCATTTCACAATTTTCTTTGTTTTTAAGTTGATTAAAAGAGAATCATTTGTTTTGCATTTTACATCTGAAAGGAAGTTTCTTCCATCGCTAAGGTTTATTTGTGTTTTATTTCCCTTAAGTTTCATTTTCTTGATAACTTTTGAACATTTTGTTTCAGATTCATTTTCAGAAATTTCTTGAAGTCTGAATTTTTTGTTTTCTCCCATTTCAATTCTGTAATACTGTTTTTTATCTGAGTTAGAAGATTTTGGAGGGACAAGAGTTAAGACATCCAACAAAAGAGCATTATTCTTTTCGTCAACAACTCTTTTATGATTCAAGAAAATTTGTCCAGAAGTCAAAGCTTTCTTTACTTCTTTTCTGTCTTTTGCTAATTCAAGCATATCTCTAACAATAATTAAAATTGGAACACCTCTGTCAAAGTCATGACTAGGCTTAACTAAGTAAGTTGTACCTTTTCTTTCAATTGGCCAATTTTTTGGACTTGCTTCTCTCTTTAAGTGCATTTTATTTTTTGTTTGTAGTTGACCTTACAGAAGAGGTTTGTTTTCTTTCTTTAAACCTTTTCTTGTCATCTAAATTTAATTGGATTATTTGCATTTTGCAAGGAACAAGTTTCACGTCGGATTTTGAGCCGTCTTGTTTTTTGACTTGGATTCCTTCAACAAGGATTTTGGAAGTCTTAAGCAAAACTTTTGTAACTTTTCCAGTTTTATCCTTGAATTTTCCTGCCATAATTTTAACTGTGTCGCCTTTTCTTAAACTTACTCTTCTTCTTTTGTACTTTTCTCTAAGTTCTTTGGATAAGTGTGCAGCGACGAGTTTTTGTTTAATATGAAGTGGAGCTTTTGCTAAGTATTTTCTTTGTTTTCCTGGGCGTTTGCTTGCCTTCCAACTTGTGTTAAATTTTTGATTCATTTTAGTATACTATTGTTGCAGTTTTAGCGACTTGAGGCCATCTCTCTAAAATCTCTCTTGCAATTGGTCCTTTAATTTGTGTTCCTTTTGGATTTCCTTTTTCATCTTTAAGGATTGCGACAGCATTATCTTCGAACATAACTCTTTCCCCTGTTAATCTTCTGTAAGGTTTCTTTTGCCTGATTACAACAGCGTCGAAAACTTTTCCTTTCATATCTGGAATTCCTTTCTTTACACTGACTTTAACCCAGTCTGCAACTTTAGCAGCAGCTTGTCTTCCTTTTTTAGCTCTCCATCTTTTTACAGATGTGATTCTTACGACTCTTGCTCCGCTATTATCTGCAGCAGTTAAAACTGAACCTATGTTCAATCCCCTGGTTGCTCGTGCGCTTATTGCTTTCATTTTTTAGTTGCCTCAACTTTATTTATAACTACGAAATGTACAATTTTACTCAATGGTCTGCATTCTTGAATTTTGATGTAATCTCCAACATTAATCTCTTTGTCCATACATAAAGGTAATCTTGCATGAATTCTTGTTTTATAATTAGAGTATCTTTCATATTTTCTAACATAAACTGTTCTTTCAAATTCAATTACGACTCTCTTTGGGAATTTTCTAATAACTTTTCCTTGGAAGACTCTACCTCTAACACTTAAGGTTCCGTGAATAGGGCAAGCCTTATCATGGCAGTTCTCTCTAGTGTTTTTCATGGTTTCTTCTGTTTTTTCTTTGTTTTTTTTCATTTTCTTGTTTTTTTGTATGCTTACTCGGCGTTAAATCCTAGTTTTGCTAAGATTGGAGGTATCTTTTTCACGTGATTTCCTTGAAGTTCGATTACGTCTCCCTTAAAGGTTCCCCCGCAAGCCAATTCTTCCTTTAGAGCTTTAGCGACTTTTTTCACGTCGACGCCCTTGTCAAAGCCTGAAACCAGAGTAACTATTTTCCCATACCTTTTGGTATCGGTTGTTACCCGGATTTTTTGTACCGCTTTAACGATCTGTTCGCATACACATGCCTCTTCAGGCAATCCGCATTTCGGACATATATTCATTTTATTTATTGAATGTGAGTATTCTTGCTATTGTTTTCTTTATATTCTTTATCTTTGAACTTCCAGATTTGGAAGCATCTACTCGGGATTTAATTAATTCAAGCTTCAATTCCTTTAATTTTTTCTCGCGTTCATCTTTAGTCATTGTTTGAATATCTTTTGTTTTCATTTTTATTGTTCCTCGGTTTCTTCAGCTTTAACTGGTTTTTCTTTCTTTGAAGATTTTGTTGATTTCTTTTTTGCAGACTTGGAATTTTCTAATTCTTGTTCTGCTTGGATAACATTCATTCTCAATTTTTGAATCATTGCTTCATTGATAACAATCTTATCTTTTAACACCACCTCTGGTGCCATAATGCTTACTTTAACTCCGACTGTTCCAGGCTTTGTTTCAGCTCGTGCTTCAGCTCTGTCGACAACATTTGCGCTGTCTCCTGTTTTTTTCAAATAACCTTGAGTGAATCTCCAAGTTTTTGCTCTAGCGCTTGGCAATTTTCCGCTAAGTCTGATTTCAACTCCAAGTGCTCCAGCTTCGATTATCTTTTGCAATGCTCTGTAAGCAAGAACCTTGAATTTAAGTGGACCAAATCTTTCAAGTCCAGATGCAATATCATCTGCAGTTAATTGAGCATCGAATTCTGGATTTTTGATTTCATCAATTTCAATATGGGGATTTTCCAATCCGAATTTGGATTTCAATGTTTTTGTTAATTGGTCAATTCTTTCTCCGCCTCTTCCAATAATTAATCCTGCTTTATGAGTAGAGATAATTATTTTTTCACCGATAGGAGTGTATTCAATTCTAATTTTGCTTACTTTTCCTCTTCCGATTGAGCCTTTCACATATTCTTTTACTGCGAATTCATCTTTCTTGAATTTAACAACTGCTTTTTCTTCCATTTTTAGTTTTTATTTTCTTTTTTATTTAATTCTGGTTTGTTTTTAGCATCAGTTTTAGTTTCATTTTTCTTTTTGTTTGATTTGATGTTTGTTTTATCTTGAGCAACTAATTCGATGTGTGTTCTTTTTCTTCTGAATCTTCCAAATCTTCCGTAAGGTCTTGCGCCGATGTTTGCAACAGCCTCGCTGATAATTGGATTTTCAAGTCCATTTGCGGTTGCGCTAACATTCAAGCTTTTTAATAAGTAAATGAAATGCTTTGAAGCTTCTTTTGGGAATCTTCCAGACATCATTCCTTTTCCTTTTTGGTGTGCAATTTCTCCTTTCATTGGAAGAGCTCTTTTCTTTGCAAGAACATCTTCAAGTTCTTTTATTGCAACGTCAATACTTTTTCCTCTAATGAATCTGCAAACTGCAGCAGAGGTTTTTGTGGATAAATGTGCATTGTATGAATGTGCAACTGCGTTTGTTTTCTTCACAACTGGCTTTGTTTTTTCTTTAGCAGTTGGTGCAACTGGCTTTTTCTCGTCGATTTTCTTTTCATCAACTTTCATTTCTGTTTTTATTTCTTCAACAGTTTCTGTTTTGGTTGTTTTTTCTTTTGCCATTTTTATTTCTTGGATTTGAATTTACTTCCTTTAGTTGCTCCAACACCCGCACTACTGTGTTTTACTCTTTCTCTAGTTGCTGCGAATTCTCCGAATCTATGTCCAAGCATGTCTTCAGTTATATCAAATGGAATGTATTTTTTTCCATTGTAAACTTGGACTTTCATTCCAACAAGTTCTGGAACAATTATGATATTTCTTAAATGAGTTTTAACAGGCTTATTTCTTGAAATCTTTTTCTTTGCTCTTGCTATGAATTGTTCAATTTCTTGGAATTGTCTAAGGAGAGTTCTTCTTTCTCTGGACTTAATGTAAGGAGCAAACTCTCTAATATTAAGTTTCTTTAAGTCTTCTAGACTTTTTCCCTTGAATGCAAATTCTTTTCTTTTGATTTCCATTTTATTTTCTATGTCCTGTTCTTCTTGGTCTTATTAAACCTACCTTCTTTCCAGGAGGAGCATTTCTTTGAGCAATCTTGCTCTTTGGATTCTTTCCTCTACCTGAACCGAATGGGTGGTCAATAGCGTTGAATTTAAGTGCGGAAGTTCTAGGCCAGATTCTTCCACCTTTGGATTTTTTAATATGAAAGTTTTTACCTGCTTTTACAAGAGGTTTGTCGAGTCTTCCAGCACCGGCAATTGTTCCAACTGTTGCTCTACATTCTGGATTAAATATTCTTTCTTTTTTTGAAGGAAGTAAAATTGAGATGTTGTTTCCGATGATTCTGCTAACAACTCCAGAGTTTCCGCCTGTTCTTACAAATCTTCCGCCATCTCCAGGTCTGGATTCAATGTTGTAAACTTTTGTTTTAACAGGGATATTCTTCACTTTAAGGATATCTCCGTCTTTGATTTCTTCAGCTTTTCTTTCAAAGCTAATCTTAGAGCCTTCAATCATTCCTTTTGCAGCAGGAGTGTAAAATGTTCCTTTAGCGAATTTGACTTTTGCCAATGGTGCAGAGTGTGCTCTTGAGTTCATCAATTTAATAACTTGTCCTTCGCCTTCCAAGTACCTTGGATATTGAATTCTATACCTGAATGCTTGTTTCTTTACTCTGTAAGATAAACTTCCGTGTCCACGTGCCTGTTGAATAATTGTCTTACCCATTTTACATCATTCCTAATTTAGTTGCCAAGTCAATTGCTGGGAACTTTGAATTTAATTTAACATAAGCATGTTTCTTGTTTTTTGCATTAAGTGTTCTAATTTCATCAACTTTAACATTAAACAAATCTTCAATTTCTTTTTGAATTTCGTGCTTTGTAGCATTTCTGTCAGCTTCGAATGTGATTATGTTTTGAGATTCAATCATCATAACTGCTTTTTCACTTACAAGAGGATTAATTGTTAAAACTCTTTTTGCTTTTTCTTCATGAATTTGCGCAACAGTTTCTTTTTTTGTTTCAACTTTTGCTGTTTTCTTTGCAACTGGCTTTGGCTTTTCTTTAGCAACTCCTTTCTTTTCCTTTGCCACTTTCACAGCTTCGGTCTTTGTTGTTTTTTCAGTTTTTTCTTTTGCCATTTTATTTGAATTTTTCTTGCAAGTCTTTAATTGATTTTTCAGTATACATTGTTAATCTTCCTGAGCCGCCTTTAGCTAAGTCAATTACGCTCAAGTCTTTAACTCTTACAACATCAAATGCGCTTGTTTTCAAAGCTTCATCATTCGCAACAACTAAAAGTAATCCTGCTGTTTTTTTGTATTTTCTTCCTCTTAATTTTCCTTTTCCGCTTCTTACTGCTTTCTTTTGGATTGCGATTCCAAACAAGGTTTCTCCAAGGATTTTCTTTAAGCTTGAGAGTAATTCTTTGGTTTTAACAGAAACAATATCAGACTTAACAACTAATGGAATATTTGTTAATGCTTTTTCATCGAGAGTTTCATACTTTATTGCAATTTTTTTTGGGTTTACTGTTGCGCTCAATGCAGAGAAAATAGCAATTCTGATTTCTTTTTTGTTTATTTTTAGAGTATTAATCATTGCGAGAATTTTTGGAGGATGAGCTCTCATACCGCCTCTTGCAAATGGAACTTCAGCAGCTTCCCAATTGAATTGGCTTCCTCTTCTAGAGAAGACTTTTCTTGGAACTCTTGAGCCTCCTCTACCGTAACCGCTTCTCCATACGTGTCTTCTATGAACAACTTTTCCTTTTGCAGTGGATTGCTTTCCTGCAACAAGTGAAGGAGAATAAGGCTGTTTGGTTTTCTTGGTTTCCAAAACTTTTGAAATAATGTCCTCTCTTACTTCGCTGGAAAAGAAACTTGGTAATTCAATTTCCTTGGTTTTCTTTCCGCTTAAATCTAAAATATTTGCTTTCATTTTTAGTATTATCTCATTATTTTAAGGAATTCATATTCCTTTTTTAGTTGTAATTTAGTTTCTCGAATTGCACGAGTTGCAATAACTTGTCTTTTTGGTGGCCCTTGAACAGAACCATTAACAAGAATATAATCTCCTTTAACATCTCCAAATCTTTTGAATCCCTTAAGTTCAGCTTTGTCTTTAGCATTTCCCAAGTCAAAGATTTTGCTGTTGTAAACAATTCTTGTGAATGTTCCCATCTGTCCTGCTTCAGGAACTCTGAATGTAATTCTTCTTGGATGGAATGAACCGTGTGCTCCTGGCCCTCTTACTCCCTTTTCAGATTTGTGGGATCTTAAAGTAACCCCGAATCTCTTAACAGGTCCTTGGAATCCCTTACCTGTTGTTAATCCTCTCAAATCAATAAGCTGCCCTTTTTTGAAAACCTCAGAAATAACAATCTCTTTGTTTAAATGGTCTTTAATGAAATTCATCTTTTGTTCAATTGTTCCATAAAGCCCGATTTCGCTTAAGTCAGGAGTTTTCTTTATGTCAAGTTTCTTTACAATAGAATAAGCAATAATTTGCACATCATCATACTCCTGTTTTACAGCAGTGATATCACCAGATTCTTTTTTTGGAAGTTTAACCTTTCTTTTAAGTTCTTTATCTAAGTTCTTAACTAAGACATCTTTTACAACATTTCCATTTTTATAGAATCTAACAGAAAAGATTTTCATTGGAGGGCATTCCAAAACAGTCATTGGAACAGCAATCTTTTTTCCTTTAGTCATTGAATTAGCAGTATTATCTTTAACAGAACCAGAAATCATTCCTGCCTTATAGCAGATGAATCCTTTAATTGTTCCAGCATTATCTTTAGAAATCGCATCCCAGTTCACTCTAGGTAAAAACTTTCTAACCCTTTTTCTGGGCCAGAATTGCAAACTTCCCTTTCTTGGACCTTTTCTCGTCGGCATTTCTTATTATTTTTGCGGAATGCATTTTAACTTCCTGGAATGGATGAAAAGAAAAGATAATTTGGGTTTTTAAGCATTGCGATAAGCATTTTCAGTGAAATTTTTTGCAAAATTCTGAATTTTTGGCGTTTATCTTGGATTAAGCCTCGAACTCCGCTTCTTTCTTCAGCTTTTTTCCATCGATTTCAGCTTCTCTGATTATCTTGCCTTTTCGCTTTGCGCCTTCTCGCATTTTTGCGAAATCATTGGTTTTCTTTAATTCTTCAGGAATTTTAATTTCATTTATCAAAAATGTATGAGCAATGTTTGCAGCTTTGAAATCAGAAACTTCAAAAACAAAACTTTTTCCAATCAGCGCATCTGTAGTAATAATCTTGCAGAAATTTGGCTTTTGAGCTTCAGCATCTTCTTTTGGAGCACTTGGTTTTCCAGAAGTTGGCGCTTTTGGTTTTATTTTAAGTTCAGTGTTATCTTTTGAAGTTTTGAAGCTTAATCCAAAAAAAGCTTTAGGGAATTTATTGACCAGAGCTGCAATCTCCTTTCCAGTCATTTCTTTTTCAATTAAATATCTCTTAACTCCCTGAAACTGCTTTTTTTCTTTAAAGTCAACCTCTCCTGTTAAATCATTAGTGGAAACAATTGCTCCAGTAACCAGCACTTTCTCATTTCCCGCTTTTTCAGCAACAAGAAGCACTAATTCATTTCCAAACTCAAAAGAAGTGGAAATAGTGTACTTTTCTCCAGATTTCTTTGCGCTAACTAAAGCTTTGTTTTTGAACTCGCCTTTGCTGAATCTTTGGAATTGCAAATGATTCCAATTGCCAGCTTCGGTTTTTTTATTAAAAATTCTGTCGATAAAATTCATCTTAAAGATAAATTATCCTCTTTAAGAATATTCATAACAAACCTTTATAAATTTAATCGATTAAATAATACTATGGGATTAGACGAGGGTTATATCGGGCGAGTTGTGACATTAGGATTAATGGCTCTCTTGTTGGTACTCTCTTTTTTGATAGTCAGACCTTTTTTGTATTCTCTTGTGACAGGGCTTCTTTTAGTGTTCATTTTCGATCCTCTTAGCGATTGGTTAAAAAAATTCATTAAAAATAAAAATATCTCTGCAGGAATTTTATCCCTAATTTTAATCATTTTGATTATTGTGCCAATTATTCTCTTAATTCCTTTAATTTTCAAAGAAGTAACCAAGATTGTTCTTTTTTCTCAGAGTGTTGATGTTATTGCATTATTAGCAGAGGCATTTCCTTCCTTGTTTAAATCTGCAGAAGTTTTTGGAGGAGTCAGATCTGTGTTCGATTCTTTTGTGCGAGAAACAACCACTAACATGCTCGACTCAGTTTCAAATTTATTATTAGACTTTCCTTTGATTCTAGCACAGCTCTTCGTGGTCTTATTGACTTTCTTTTTTGTGATTAGAGATAAAGAAAAAATAATCGAAGGAGTAAAAGAAGTATTGCCCTTTCCAAGAATAATTAGGGAAAAGATATTCAAATCCACAAAAGATGTAACTGTTTCAGTTATTTATGGACAGATAATCATCGGGCTAATTGAAGGGGCAATTTCTACAATAGGTTTCTTTTTATTCAAAGTTCCTAACCCCGTGTTGTTTTCTATTTTAATAACTCTCGCAGGAATCTTGCCTGCAATAGGGCCTACAATTGTTTGGATTCCTTTAGCAATCTATTTATTTGCAACAGGAAATGTAGTTTCAGGTGTTGGAATCGTCGTATTTGGATTAATCACAGGGTTGGTGACAAATATTTTGAGCCCCTTAATTGTTTCAAAAAGAACCAAAATGAATCCTCTGGTAATCTTGCTTGCAATGGTGGGAGGATTATTGCTATTCGGAATTCTGGGACTGATACTTGGCCCATTGATTATAGGATATTTCCTTATCTTTTTAGATATCTATAAAAACAAGAAATTTTTAAGTGTTTTAATAAAAGAGGAACAAGATTAAAGTTATGAACTTGAAAGTTAGATTTTTGAAATGGTCAACAGGCGCTCCTGTGGCTTTATTGAATGAGGAAACTGCTGAAAAAATCGGAGTCCATTCTTTAGATAGAATTTTAATAAAAACTGCTTCAAATCCTCCAAAGCAAATTTCAACAATAGTAAATACTATCACTGGAACTGTCGGGAAAAAAGAGATAGTTGTTTCTTCAGAGTTAAAAAATATAATCGAATTAAAAAATGGGCAAGAAATTGATATAAGTTTTGCTCCAGCTCCTCAAAGTCTTGGCTTTATAAAAAAGAAATTAGACAATCGAAGGTTAAAAAGGAATGAAATTGAAGAGATAATCCGAGATGTTGTAAGAAATGCATTGTCAGACTCAGAGATTTCTCTTTTTGTTTCTGCAATGTATCGAAATGGAATGAGCATGAAAGAAACAATCTATTTGATTGAAGCTATGATTAAAACAGGAAATCGGCTGGAAATTAAAGATAGGGTTCTTTCAGACAAGCATTCTATTGGGGGAATTCCTGGAAATAGAACAACTCCCTTGGTTGTAGCAATCTGCGCTGCTGCAGGATTAACTCTCCCAAAAACTTCTTCGCGTGCAATTACAAGCCCAGCAGGAACCGCAGATGTTATAGAAACAATCGCTAAAGTGGAATTTTCAATGAAAGAATTAAAGAAAATAATTTACAAAACGAATGCTTGCTTGATTTGGGGCGGAGCTCTAGGAGTTGTTCCTGCAGACGAAAAAATAATCAAAATCGAAAAGATTTTGAAGATTGATCCAAAAGCTCAGCTTCTTGCTTCAATTATGTCTAAAAAAATTGCAATGGGGAGCAAATATGTTTTAATTGACATCCCTTATGGAAAAGGAACAAAGGTTTCAAAAAAAGAAGCAAAAGTGCTTCAAAGAAAATTTGTCGCGATTGGAAAACATTTTCACATGAAAGTTAAATGTGTTTTAACAGATGGGAAACAGCCTATTGGGAACGGAATCGGCCCTGTTTTAGAATTGATGGATATCTTAAAAGTTCTTGAACCAAAAGTGAAGGGCCCAGAAGACTTAGAAAAAAAGTCTATTTTCCTTTCAGCTAAACTTTTAGAACTTGCAGGTAAAGCAAAGAAAGGAAAAGGAGAAAAATTAGCTCGTGAAACACTTTATTCTGGGAAAGCTCTCGCAAAATTTAAAGAGATAATCAAAGCGCAAGGGGGTTCTTTTAAAAATATCAAATTTGCAAAATTCAAAAAAGATATTATTTCCACGAAGTCCGGAGAAGTTAAGGATATTGACAACAAATTGATTAATTCTCTCGCAAGAGTTGCAGGATGCCCTGCGGATAAGCAGTCAGGGTTGTATTTGTATAAACATCTAGGAGATAAAATTCAAAGAGGAGAGCCAATTATTACTCTTTACGCAGAATCCAAATCCAGGCTATTTGAAGCTGAGAAATTCTATAAAAAAAATCATCCAATCTCGATTAAATGAATTTGATGTGGTTGATAGCTTTCAAATAATCTTAATTTCGCTATAACTAAATTTTTAAACTTCTTTATACACCCTTTTTCATGGAAGATTCAACTAGAAAAACAATACTTGTGAATTATGTTAAAAAAAATATTTCTAAAGGATACAAACCGGAATCTCTTAGATGGGCTCTTGTAAGCCAGGGTTATTCCCGAATCATAATTGATGATGCTTTCAAGCAGGCAACAAAAGAGCTGGAAGAAGAAGACAAAAAATTGAAAGCAGCTCAAATGGAAAGAGACAAGCCTAAGATAGAATATCAAGCTTACGACGAAAACGATAAGCCCCTATTTCCAAAAAAAGATTGGTGGAAAAAATTATTTAGAATCAGATAATTTAGTTTTTTAATGAATAAAATTTAGTTCTTGATTTCACTTTCACAATTTTTATAATCTCTTTTTGGCGCTTGTTTTATAATGTGTGGAATCATTGGATATATCGGAAACAAGTCTGCTGCGCCAATTTTAATCGAGGGATTAAAACGCATGGAATACCGGGGTTATGACAGTGCGGGAATAGCCCTTGTTGGAAAAAAATCAGATGAAGAGAACTCTTTGCAAATAACTAAGCAAGCTGGCAGAGTTTCAGAGTTGGAGTCGCAGAAGAAAGAATTGCAAGAAAGCGAGCAAGGAATTGCACACACAAGATGGGCAACGCATGGAGCTCCAAATAAAATAAATGCTCATCCTCATACAGACTGCAAGGGGAATATAGCCTTAGTTCATAACGGAATAATCGAGAATTATCTTTCATTAAAAGAGATGTTAACTCAAGAAGGGCATATCTTCAAATCGCAAACTGACACGGAAGTTTTAGTGCATTTGATCGAAAAGTTTTATCAAGGAGATTTGGAAAAAGCAGTGGCAAAAGCTCTTAAACTCGTCGAGGGAACTTACGGGATTGCAGTAACTCATAAAAATGAATCTTGCATTATCGCTGCTCGTCACGGTTCTCCAATTCTGTTAGGCATAGGAAAAGAAGAAATGTTTGTTGTTTCAGACGCTTCTGCAGTGCTAGAGCACACAAAAGCCGTGGTTTATCTAAAAGACAAAGAAGTTGCAAAAATTAATAAGGATTCTTACTCAGTCAAAAATCTCAATGGAGAAAAAGTTGATTCTGAAATAAAGCAGATTCAATGGAATTTAAGCCAAATTGAAAAAGGGGGATTTCAACATTTCACTTTAAAAGAAATATTTGAACAGCCAGAATCTGTTGCGAACACTCTCCGAGGGAGAATTAAAGAAAATCAAATAAAACTTTCTTTAAATTTAGATTTAAACTTTATCAACAAAATCAATAGAATAATCATTGTAGGATGCGGGACAAGTTGGCACTCTGCTCTTATCGGAAAAAATTACTTAGAAAGATTTTGCAGAATTCCTGTAGAAGTTGACTATGCTTCTGAGTTTAGATACAGAAATCCGATTATTTCAAAGAAGGATTTAGTTATTGCAATTTCTCAGTCCGGAGAAACAGCAGATACCCTCGCGGCAATTAAGCATGCAAAATTACAAGGAGCAAAAACCCTTGGGATTATCAATGTTGTAGATTCTACAATTGCCAGAGAAGTAGACTCAGGAATTTATCTTCATGCTGGGCCGGAAATAGGCGTAGCAAGCACAAAGGCATTCAGTTCTCAATTAACCGCTCTTTTGCTGTTGTCGCTTTATTTCGCTGAAAAAAAGAAGCTAAAAATTGCAGAGGAATTTTTAAATGAAATAAGCACCCTTCCGGAGTTGATTAAAAAAACATTACAACTAGATGAAAAAATTATTGAAATTGCCAAAAAGTTCTCAAACGCAAAAAATTTCCTTTATTTAGGCAGAGGAATAAATTTCCCTGTGGCTATAGAAGGAGCATTAAAGCTCAAGGAAATTTCTTATATTCCTGCTGAAGGCTACCCTGCTGCGGAAATGAAACATGGGCCAATCGCGCTTATCGACGAAAATTTGCCAGTGGTGTTCTTAGCTCCAAAAAATCAAGATTATCTTAAGATTATCAGCAATATGCAAGAAGTTAAAGCAAGAAATGGAAAAATTATCGTTATAACGAATAATCCTGAT
>JAKLIN010000017.1 GCA_022709585.1 Nanobdellota archaeon
TTACGCAAGTTCCTCTTGCCATGAAAGTTCCTCGGGTTGTCTTTTCAATTTTCAAATCTTTCATTTCTCTTGCCTCTTTACACTTCATACATCTTCCTTCAAGTTTCATTTTTACCTCCTATTTGATTTATGTCTCAATATCTTTGGATATTTAGTATTTTATTTAATTTGCAGGGTTTTTATACTTTCGTTACAGGGTGTCTTGCACCGCAAGCCAAGCAATTAATGAATGTTAATCTGTCTTCTTTAACTAATTCTGTATCTGGTTTTTTGCATTCTTTGCACAAAACATAATCTTTTACATACTCTTCAATTTTCTGATTGATTCTTAAAATCGGAATTTTGATATTCATCGAAAGCCTGTCCCCTTCTTTTTGCCCTGAAGCTGCAAGCTCTTTAAGCAAAAACTTTTGAAAATGCTCGGGCTGTCTTCTTAAATGAGATGCAATCTGCATAAAGTTTGTAAGAATTGTTTTTTTACCTTCAGAAAAAACTTCAGCTTTTGGAATTTCAAATCTTTCTCCAGATGTTTCAGCTTTTTTAACTTTAGAATAAGCTTCTTCAAGCAACTCTTCGTAATTAGTCATGAAAATTAGAAAAGATATCAATTTATAAGGGTTTTGAATAGAAAAAATTTGTATTTATTCCGATATTTACCTTAGTATTTATCCTAACCATCTAACTTTTCCCGGGCGAGGCTCAAAAATTATTCCTTCTTCTAAAAGTCTTTGAATCTCTTGATTGATTAAATCTGTGGAAATATCTCTGTGATTCATAATAATTGTGTCAATGTAAACTCCTCCGTCATCTTCAGAATTTTTTATTGAATCAAGAATTTGGTCTCTTATTGCTTTAATTTGTTCTCTGTCTCCGCTTGTAACCGGAGCTTTTTGATTTCCTTCAAGTTCGAATTTTCTTACAAGAAGATAAGCAGGCTCTGTTAATTTAACAATTTCTGGAGAGATATAAGTTTCATTGTTGAAATACCTTAAAACCCCGATGATGACAACAGTTTGCCCTTGGCTTAAATTTTCTAATTTTTGAACATCATCTCCAAATGACTTAAGTTTTATTTGCCCTGAACCATCATCAACAGTGATAAAAGAATATTTTTTTTCGCCAGAGCTGTCATATTTGTCTACAATATTTCCAACAACATTAACTCTTACAATTCTTTTATCCCCTAATTCAAGAAACAAGAATTTTTCATTTTCTGTGCGGGGTTTTCCTAAAAGCAAATCTCCGATTCTGAATTTATATGCAATGTTTCTTTTGAATTGTTCATCTGCCATGTTAGTTTTTGTTGATTTCACCCTTTTTATTTATTTGTTTACTCTTTTTGGTTAAAAAGTAAGATTATTTCATTCTTTGAACATATCCATTTTTTGGACGGAAGATAATGCTGTTCTTTTCAAGTTCAGTTAGTGCGTCTTCAATTTCAGATTTGCTTAATTTTCCTTCCATTGCTTTTTCAATTTCTTCAACAGGAATAAGCTGTCCGATTTCATCTTCAAGTTTGTCAATTAAATCCCTGACAACAAATATTTTATTCCTTTGAGAAGAAGTTATTCTGCTGCTTATTCTGTCAATATCGAAAGTGTTTGATTCAGGGTCTCTTCCAACCTGCATTAAATAATATTTCATTAATCCAATTGCTTTTTCTGTGTCTTCTTTTCCTGCAACAGGGCTTAATCTTAATTTTGCAGCAGCTTCTGTCATTCTAATAAGTGCTTCAAGCTGTCTTGCAGAAATTGGAATGCTTCTTGTAGGGTCATCTCCCGAGACAGGTGCATTTCTTAAATCAACATAAAATTTTTCAATTTCTTTTTTTGCTTCTTTGTTTAATTTTGGCTTGACTCTTTGTTTAGCATATGCAATGTATTTTCTTAATAACTCTCTGGGAATTAAAGCTCCCATCGAGTCTTCATCTCTTGTGTGTTCATCTAAAACATGTGCTGCAATTTTTCTGTCTTTTTCTTTGTCAGGCAAATCTCTTAATGGGAAAATAATGTCAAATCTGTTAATTAATGTTGGAGGCAAATCAATTTGTTGTGGAACAGGCTGATAAGGGTCGAATCTACCGAATTTAGGGTTTGCTGCTGCAAGAACAGATGTTTCACTACGCAATGTTGCCTGAACATTTGCTTTGGAAATTGTGATTGTTTGCTGCTCCATAGCTTCGTGCATGGCAGATCTATCTTGAGGATCCATTTTTTCCAATTCATCAATACAAACAATACCTTTATTTGCCAAAACCATTGCCCCTGCTTCCAAACTCCAACCTCTCAAATATTCATCTCTAACAACCGTTGCTGTAAGTCCTGCACCAGATGCACTTTTACCTACAACATATCTTCCTTTTGGAGAAATGTCTGCAATGAAATTAAGTGTAACAGATTTCGCAACTCCGGGATCACCGATAAGCAAAATGTGAATGTCTCCTCTTTTCTTTTGTCCATCAGGATAAACTTTTCTTACTCCGCTAAACAATTGCAAAATCAAAGCTTTCTTTATCTCTTGATAACCCCAAACACCTGGAACAATGCTTCTGGAAAGTGTTTCAAAAATTTCAGGGTCTTGCGATAGTTCAATAATTTGCCTTTCATCTTCTTCAGAGATATCCAAATCTTCAAATGTTTCTTCTAAAGGAATAATATTATTTGCTTCAAGCGCAAGTTCAAATCTTGTTTGAATTCCTCCGCTTTGCAATGGGACAGGAACTTCTTTTAAAATTCCAATTGCGCGAATCCTGCTTCCTGGTGTAGTTTTCTCTTCCATTCTTGGCTCAACTAAATCTTCTTTAACAAAAATGTTTAATCTTTTTGGCTGCTCTCCTCCTGAAAGAGATTCAGGCGCTTCTTCTATTACTAGTCTTTGAGTATCAACCATTTCTTTGGAAACAAGAGTAAATCCGCCTCTTCTTCCGCAAGAACATCTTGTTGGCTCACGGAATTTTTTTTCTAATTGCATAACTGAAATAATTGTTCCACAACTAGGGCATTCAAATTTAGCATTGATTACTTGCGGACGAACATCAGAAGCCTGACGAATAATCCCTTCAATAACTAAAAGTTGGTCAAGATGCTTGGAACGCAAGTCTCTAACTTTAACTTGATGAGTTTCTGGAAGATTTGCAAGCCTTACTCTGGGTTTTTTTACAAGTCCGGATTCTTCAATTGCAGTTTCAATAAGCTCAAATGTTTCTTCTGGCTTAGCTAAAACTTCTTCAGAAAGCGTGTTTGAGAACTCCATAAGCTTCATGAAGTCTATTACAATCACATTGTTTCCTTTTTTCAGGGTTTCTCCAACTTCTTTTTTATAAAAATTAAAGAAATTCTTTGATTCAATCAGAAGTTCTTCTTTTCTAGAATTATCTTTGTCCGGCATATTTTTATGATATTTAAGCGATTTTTATAGTTTGTTGTATTCTGAATCCCTAGCATTAGATAAGTTGTTTTTTTAGATTGCATTTTAGATTACATATTTCTTTTTAAAGAGAAAGCCTTTAAAATTGTTAAAGAAAGTTCTGATAAGCTAAAATGAATCCAGAAAGAAAAATTGCTAATATTGAAGAGGATAAAGAAAAAGAGATTAAAGATTACATTGACAGAAAAATTGAAGCTGAATTCAGTGTAATTGATAGAAAACTTAAGAATTCATTTCAGGCAATAAAGCAGGACTTGTATTCTTTGAAATACGCTTCTGGTTTGGGAATTGGGGGAAAAAGCAAGGAAATTCAAGAAGTTTTTGATGAGAAGATTTCAAATTTAAAGCGAGAACTTGAGGAAAAAGTTGAAGAATTGAAAAAAATTGAGATTAAATCTAAGATTCCCACAAAAAATAAAGTTGTATCTAAAAAAGATTCTAAACGGAAAACAGCATTAAAGTCTAAGAAAAAGGACTTTTCAAAGAAATCCAAAAAACCAAAAATCTCAAAATCTTCAAAAGAACTTTCTAGAGTTTATGAAATGATGCAAAAGCAGTTGGAAAACCGAATGAGTGATTTGAAAACAAAAGAATCTTTGCTTTCTAAACAAGAAAAGAAATTAGATTCTGAGTTAAATAAGAAAAATTCATTTTAACTCGCGAGGGTTAACAAATATCTTTTAAAACCCCTTATCTTAGTAAAAATATGGTTTCTAATTGGACTCAATTTGCTGGACTTTGCAGAAAACAAGAATATTCCAAGAAGGATATAGACTTATTCAGAAAAGCTAAAGAATTTGCTGAAAAGAGACTTAAAGAGACAAAAAGACTTTCTGGTGAAAATCAGATTGATCATAATATTGAGGTTGGAAGAATTTTAGTTGAGAACAAGCTTTTTGCAGAAGTTGTAATCGCAGGAATTTTGTCTAAAATTGAAGAGCATGCTAAATATGAAGAAGTAGAAAAAGAATTTGGAAAAGAAATCGCAGATTTGGTTTTTGCTCAAGAATCTATAAGCGAGATTGAAAAAAAGAACAAGTTCACTCAAGGAGAAGTTTTGAGGAAGATTCTCCTTCTAACTTTTTCAGATATGAGAATTATTTTCATTAAACTTGCATCTAAACTGGACAATCTTCGCACAGTAAATGTTTTGCCCAAAGATCAAAAAGAAAAAGTCATAAAAGAGGTTTTTGAAGTTTATGCGCCTCTTGCAGGAAGACTTGGACTGGAAAAAATAAAACGAGGATTGGAAGACCGAGCTTTAAAAGAAACAGAGCCAGAAGAATACAAAAGAATTGAAGAATTCATTAGCAAATTCAAGCCTCAAAGGGAAAATTTCATTGGAAAGGCAATAAAAGAAATTTCAAGAAATATTAAAGACAAAGTTCCAGAGTTTCATATAAAAGGAAGAGAAAAAAGCATTTACAGCATCTACAAAAAAACATTAGACAAAGGAAGATGCTTAGAAGAACAGAGAGACTTTTTTGGAATCAGAGTTATTGTAAATACAAAAGAAGAATGTTACACTGTTCTTGGAATTCTTTTGGAAAAATATGAATCTTTGGATGGAACATTTAAAGATTACATTAGAAATCCAAAGGTTAATGGATACCAATCGCTTCATGTGACTTTGAAATTTCAAGATAAGATGCTTGAGGTTCAAGTTAGAACCAAAGAAATGAATGAAGATGCAGAAGAAGGAGTTGCTGCTCACTGGTCTTACAAACAAACTGCCACCGACTCGGATTTTGAAAGGAAGATTGGCTGGTTGAAATCTGTTATTGACTTGCAACTTAATAAGAAAGATGAAGAAGTCTTGAAAACAATCAAAGTTGATTTATTCGGAGAAAGAATTTACTGTTATACTCCAAAAGGGGACTTGATTAGTCTGCCTAAAGATTCCACTGTTTTGGATTTTGCTTATCAAGTTCATGATGATTTGGGAAATAGGGCTGTCGCAGGAAGAATAAATAATAAATTCTCTTCACTTAAAACCAAGCTTGTTCAGGGAGACATTGTCGAAATTATTGTAAATAAAAATCAAAGGCCAAGAAGAGAATGGTTGAATTTTGTTGTTTCCAGAAAAGCTATTGACACAATCAGAAAAGAAATTAAGAAATATGAAAATTTAGGGGTTTCTCCAAGAATTTACATCAAAAAGCAAGAAAAAGAAAAATGTGATCCGTTAGTTTATTCTGAAGATTTTCCAGATAGTGAATTAAGTTTTGCAAAATGTTGTTTTCCAATTCCAGATAGAGAACTTGTTGGCGTTGAGAAATCTTTCAAAAAAATTAGCGTTCATGACAAAGAGTGTACTAAACTTGGAGAAAGTGCTAAAAATTTAATTCCAATTTTCTGGAAAGACAAGCCTGATTCCATTTTTATTGTAAACATTGAAACGCACGAGCGTTCAGGAGTTTTAGCTGAGCTTTTGAATATACTTGTAAGTGAAAAATTTGTCATTAAAGAAGCAAAAGCTAAGCTTGTTTGTCCGGGAACAATTCAGTCCATTTTCACTTTGTTCCCAAAAGATATAACTGCAATCAAGAGAGTTATTTCCAGAATTAGTAAAGTTGAAGGTTTCAAGAAGATTTATTTTGGAGATTCCAATTAACTCTAATTTTATCTTTTATTTTAGTTTAGAAATAGCTTTTTAAATCGTTAATCTTTGAGTATTTTATCAGCTTATTAGATAGTTGATGAGCCTATAGCTCAGCCTGGTTAGAGCACCGCTCTTATATGATTGCAGTCCCTTAGGATTGTATCTCTCATGGACTCAAAAGAACAGAGAATCTAAGAGAGGCGGGGGTCCACGGTTCAAATCCGTGTAGGCTCATTTTTAATCATAAAATAATTAAAGGATATTTTTTTATTAAATTCATAAAATGAACTTAGATTTAATCCTTTTAAGTGAAGGTTTAATTTTTGTTATGTTATATCTTTACGTCTCTTTCGGGTTTATGACTCTTGGAAAAAAAGCAAGATTAACTTCTCCAGGATGGGCTTGGATACCTGGTTACGGTCCATTCATTATAGCTTTTAAAGCATCTAAAATGCACTGGTGGCCTTGGCTTTTGTTGATTGGAGTGGTGATACCTAAAGTTGGATTTGTAGCAGGAATAATTTTTACAATTTTCGCAACAATGTGGCAATGGAAACTTCTTGATTCAATAAAAAGACCTGGTTGGTGGGCGTTATTAGGTTTAATACCTGGTGTTTGGTTAATCATTCTTTGGCTGGTGATTTGGAAGAAAAAATAAATTGAACTTATTGTCTCTCTTCATTTTATTTTTAGTTATCTTTAAAAAGCTTTTTTAGCTTAATTTTTCATATAAGTTTAATTTAAATTTAAACTTAGAATGCCCCGATAGTTCAGAGGCCAAGAATGCCGCCCTTTCACGGCGGTGACCCGAGTTCGAATCTCGGTCGGGGCAGTTTGTTTTTATTTTTCTAAATCTTTTAATTAAATTTTTTTTGAAAATATTCACTGATTTGAGTTACAACTTTATCATGTTTTTTCTAGTCTGAAAAAGTTATTTTTTAGTGCTATAATGCTTTTAAAGACTAGCGAGGTGAATTTTATATGGTGGTAAATTTCCCTCAGAGGCTGGTTTCTATTTTTTCAGGCTATCTTTTATGTCATAGTTATACGTATAACAACGAATTGTATAACATCCATTTGCATCGCAAATGTCTTAATGTATTGAAAGGAGGTTTAAACGAATAAGAATGAAAAAACAACTATTAAGTTTTTTAATAGTTAGCTTGATGTTAGTGATGGCAGTTAATGCTGTTAGCGCAGCAAGTATTTGGACAGACAAAGATGATTATGCTCCCGAGTCTATAGTATACATCTCCGGAGAGGGATTTAAATCCAATTCAGAATTATCTGTAGACTTAACTAGACCTGACGGAACAGTTCAATCTTGTGATAGCTCTTCATGTCATTGGAGATTTTTATCTAATAAAACTATCCTAACGGATGAAAATGGAGAATTTTCCAATTATCCATATAAGTTAAATGGTGTTTATGGAGAATATTCTCTTGAAATCAGCGACGGTGAAAATGTTGCTTCAACAACTTTTACCGATTGGATTGCAATCAATTGGGCTAGACTTAACGGAGCTTCTCAAACAACTGTTTATGAAGGAGACCCTATAACTGTAACTCTTTCAGTAAATACTCAAGGAGTATGGGGTTTTTGGAATGAATGGAGATCCACCGCTTACAAAATCGAAGGGCAAGAGTGGGCTTGTGCAGATACTCCCAACCATGATGGAGATGGAACTCATCAGGACTCTTTTGTCTTAAATGCTCCTTCTAATGATGGAACTTATGACATTGAGTTTAAAGTCTTTGGAGTAGACGGATGTATTGGAGATGGATGGTATTCTTACTCTGAATTATCAGACGGAATAATTGTGTTGGAATCAGATACAACCGCGCCTACAGTTTCAAATATCCAACATGCACCAGAGTATCCTACTTGTGGTCAAGATGTTGAAATCTGTGCAGATGTAACTGATGCCTCTGGAATTGGCACAGTTAAACTCTCTTGGACTCTTAGTTCAGGAGGATCCTCAACAGATTATTCTATGTCTCGTAAATCAGGAAACACTTATTGTAGAACTTTATCTAGTTCCAGTATGGGCGCAGAGGATGGATTAGAAATCACTTATAACTTTTATGTAAGAGATTCTCTTGGAAACTCTCAAACAGTTTCAGGAAGTAGTTACACTTACGATTGTGCTGATCCAACTGCAAATGCAGGTGAGGATAAAACTGTTAATGAAGGTACTTTAGTCTTCTTTGACGGTTCTGGATCAAGTGATACAGTTACTCCATCAAATGAGCTTGTTTACGCATGGACATTTGGTGATGGTAGTTCTGATTCAGGAAAAAGTCCTTCACATACCTACGGAGATAACGGAGTTTATACTGTAACTTTAACAGTTACTGACCACGTTGGAAGAACCGATACAGATAGCTTAACCGTTACTGTAAATAACGTCGCTCCTTCTGCTGAAGCAAATGGAGATTATAACGTGGATGAAGGTTCTTCTGTAACCTTACAAGGGTATGCAACAGATGTTGCTGCAGATTTGTCTACTTTAGTTTATAGATGGGATTTGGATGGAGTAGAAGGTTACGAATCCGAGGGGGAAAATGTAGACTTCCGTTGTTCAGAAGATGACGAATACACTGTGGGATTAGAAGTAACTGATAAAGATGGAGGAAAAGGATACGACACCGCTACAATAAATTGTGCAAATGTCGCTCCTTCCATAAGTCAAATTGCAGTTTCTCCAACTTCAATTTATGAAGAAGAGAGTACTACTTTGACTGCAACAGTTTCTGATCCAGGTGCAGATGACACTACTCTTAGCTATGTAATTAGCTGGGGAGATGGTTCAGCTGACACAACAGGTTCAACAAGCAATGGGCAAATCTCTGAAATACATCAATATATGGATGATGATGCTGACGATCGTTATACTATTACTTTAACAGTAACAGATAGCGATGGTGCAACAGACTCTGAAGATAAAGCAGTTGAAGTCCTTAACAAAAATCCTTGGAATGTTGATGCTGGTGTGAACCAGAATTCAGCTGAAGGGGATCAAGTTTGTTTTGATGGAACTGTAACAGATGTTGCTGCAGATCAAGGCTCATTGAGTTACAATTGGGATTTCGGAGGTCCAGGAAGTGCTACAGGAGGAAATCATGCATGTATAACTTACTCTGAAAGAGGAGTTTACACAGTTACCCTTACTGTAACAGACAAAGATGGAGGTAGTTCAACAGATACTTTAACAGTAAATGTTTACGACTACAAAATCAGATTGAATGCAGGATGGAATTTAATTTCTATACCTTTAGTTCCTGAAAACAATGCAATTGATTCTGTATTTGCAACAATCTTGCCAGATGTTGCTTATGAAGGACCAACTATTGCAACAGTATTGCAATATGATGCAGTTGGAGATAGATGGTATAAAACCAGACCTAACGAAGCACACACAGGATTTGATTGGGAATCTAGTAGCGAACTAGGAAGAATTGTCCCTGGTTATGGTTACTATATCAAAATGGCTAGAGACTCTGTTCTTTATTTGAATGGAGAACTTCATGAGCCTCAAAACTCAGCACCAAGTGTAGATCTTGCAATGAATAGCTGGAATTTAATTGGAACCTACGGTTTACAAGAATTACCTGTTCATACGGCATTAGTCTCTTTAACCGGATTAAATAATGCTCCTTATTACGATATTCTCTACGGAGAAGATGACGAAGGAGAAATTTATTCTGTATCCTTAGATAGCGGTTCTCTTATACCTAAAGAAGGATATTGGTTGTCTCTCAAAAAAATCTGGGCAGGTGATGAAGTGATACCTTACAAAGCTAACTACGCAAACTATCCAACAGTATAAAACAATTTTTATTTTTTTATTTTTCTTTCTTTTCTTTTTTACTACTCATTTGGGAAACTTTTCGAAGAGAAATAGTATAATCTCTAAAAGTATCCTTTAATAAACAACAATGCTTTTAAATAGAATCACGTTGAGTTTTTTATGAGAAAAGAATTTGTTCTACTCTTTTTATTTGTGTTTATTTCTGGATTTGTTTTAGCAGATAATAATTGCGTTCCAAACTTGAAAACAAATGAATTCTACGGCAAGGTTTATGTTAATTCAAACCCTTTAATAGGCGGGAATTATACTCTCAAAGCTCTTATTGATGAAACAATTGTTGGAGCTCAAAGAATTGGTTCAGATGGAAGTTACAGTATTGATGTTTCTCCCTGTCCAAGCGTGACTTCTGGAAAAATCTATTTTATTATAGAAGATGTTATGGCTGAAGAAAGTGGAAAATACGAGTATGACGATTCTGGTGCAATTTTGACTTTCTTAAATTTAACTTTTAAAAAATATCCTGGTTCTGCGTGTGGAAATAAAGGTCTTATCCTTGGAGAAGAATGTGATGACGGAAATTCTGTTGATGGCGATGGATGTTCTTCAATTTGTGAAGTGGAATTAGGTTACAAATGTACTTGGTCTATGTCTCAAGGAAGTATCTGCGCTTTAGAAGAGTATTGCGGAGATGGAACCTGCAATAATGGTGAAACATGTTCAACTTGTTCAAATGATTGCGGAACTTGCCCTTCTTCTGGAGAAAATGAAAACAATGCTGGTGGCGGTGGCGGAGGAGGAGGTGGTGGAAGTAGTAGCGGTTCAACTAGCATTTCAGTTTCTGGAAATAACGAACCAGATTCAGATGAGATAATCTCCACTAAAGATTTAAACAAAAACAAAGAAACTACTAGTCAAACAGGGGGAATGTTTAACTTCTTAACTGGTTTTGTTACCGGAGTTGGAGGCTTTGTTAACAGCACCCTTGGAATTTTAGTAATTGTCTTTGTAGTATTAATGATTGGACTGTTTGTTGCATTGAGATTTTTTAGAATCAAGAAACCAAAAAAGAAGTAATTCTAAAAGCAAAAAACAGATAGAAAACAAAACCCCCTCTTTTTATTTTACTTTAAATCCTTAACCATGTAAAAGCCTTCTAAATAATATCCAAGGTTTTTGTAGTATTCTCTGACGCCTATTCCAGAGATAACTGAAATTTTGCTTATCTTGTGCTGCAGTGCGATTTCTTCAGCTTTGTTGAGCATAATCTTGCCTAATCCGATATGCTGTGTTGAAGCTGCATTATCTTTTTCCTGCTTTCCTAATTCCAACGCCTGCCCATAAACATGAATCTCTCTTACCATTGCTTTCTTTTTGTTGTCATAAATTCTAAGCCTTAAAAGCCCAAAGAGAATGTCATTTTCATCAATGAATTCCAAAAAGAATTCTGTTCCATTGCTTGCAGGATATTCAATTATTTTCAATTTGAGATTTTTATGTTCTTCATCTTGATTGAATCCGATTTCTCGCATTCTTATTTCTTTTATTTTAATGTTAGATTTTCTAAACTCTGCTTCAATATCTTTTCTTAAATCCAGTTTTTCAATTCCTTGAACAAGTTTCTCTTTTGGAATCTCTCTCATAATTCTCATTACTCTGCAGTATTCTGGAATGAGTTTCATCATTTCAATAAGAATCTTTTTTGTTTGCTGTTCGGTGTAAGCTTCATAGCCTATTTGCTTGTGAATTAATGCAAGCGGAGAATTTTCAATTATTTGGCAAGGATAAATCTTAAGCTGGTCAGGGCGGAATTTTTCATCTGAAAAGATTTTTTTAAACATCTGAATGTCTTTTTTTGGATTGCTGTAAGGAAGCCCTGGCATAATATGATACCCTAACTTGAAGCCGGCATTTTTTAGTCTCTCTGTTGCTTCAACAACATCCTTAACAGTATGCCCTCTGTTTACTTTTTTGTAAATTTCATCGTCAGGCATTTGAACTCCGATTTCAACTCTTGTTGTTCCAAAATCTAGCATTCTGTTTATTTCTTCTGGAGAGCAATTGTCAGGGCGATTTTCAATGCACATTGCAACACATCTGTGCTTGGATGTTTCATTCCACTTTTTTGCTTGTTCTAAATCTTTAGCTTTTTTCCCATTCAAAGCATCATAGCATCTTTTAACATAATTATACTGGTATTTGATGTCATATTGCAAAAATGTTCCACCGATTATAATTAATTCAATTTTATCTGTTGGATGCCCCATTCTTTCAAGAACTCCAAGTCTATTCATAACTTGTTCATAAGGGTCGAATTTTAATGCCAATGCTCTCATTATTGCAGGGCTTTTATCTGTATAACTTTGAGGAACAAAGTCTCCTCCAGGACAGTAAATGCAAGTTCCATGATCACATTTCTTTGGTTTCAAGACAACTGCAATAGGTGTAACCCCTGAGATTGTTCTTACTGGCTTTTTCACATTTTGATGAATCATTTTTTCTTGATGAGTTGTAATTGGTTTTTTGGAAATGGTTTGTTTCATTTTTGTTTTGCCTTTTATTTTTTGATTTTTTATTATTTCTTTTTTATTTTTTAATTAACTTAAACTTAAGATTACCCGCGCGATTTTATCAGAATCATGACGCGCAGTTATAAATCCTCCGACATCGAATTCAGTTAAAAAATCTCCTGTGATTACGTTCTCTCCTTTTAAGTCTGGTTCAACAAAAAAGCTTTCTTCTTGTTGATACTTATCTACAATTTTAGTTGAAGGCTTTTCCGTGTTGCAAACAATATAGTCCACTTTTTTTCCGAGCGCTGTTTCAATTATTTTCAAGAAGTCACTAGCTTTGAATCCAAATGTGCCTTGTTTTGTTACTAAATTGCAAACATAAACAACTTTCGCTTTTGATTCTTTTATTGCTTCAATAAATCCTTTAATTAAAAAGTTAGGAAGAATGCTTCCATATAATTCTCCAGGAGAAATTACAATCAGATTAGCTTGTCGCAATGCTTCAGCTGCTTCTTTGTAAATATAAGCATCAGGTTCAATCCAGAGAGATTCAATGTTTTTCGCATCTGGAGAATAATTGATTTCAGATTCGCCTTTCAAAATTTTCCCTTGAGAATTTTTAGCATAAACATTTGCATAATCCACAGAAACAGGAAGCACTCTCCCTTTTATTCCCAAGATTTTCGAGACTG
The DNA here is from genome assembly GCA_022709585.1 of Nanobdellota archaeon. Taxonomy (GTDB): domain Archaea; phylum Nanobdellota; class Nanobdellia; order Pacearchaeales; family GW2011-AR1; genus JAKLIN01. The sequence continues at coordinate 13,043 of JAKLIN010000017.1, forward strand.
CTTGAACAGCTTCTCCCATGTTTCCGTATTTTTCATTAAGTGCTGCAAGAATTAAATTTCCCAAATTATGATTTGAAAGTTTTCCTTCTGGGAATCTGTATTGAAATATGTGCTTTAAGTCTCCAATTTTAGAATCATCTGCTAACGCAAGCAAGCAATTTCTTAAATCTCCTGGAGGCAAAATTCCAAAATCAGCTCTTAATTCTCCTGATGAGCCCCCATTATCTAAAACAGAAACAATAGCAGTTAAGTCAATATCATAATTTTTAAGCCCTCTAAGAAGAGTATATTGTCCTGTCCCGCCCCCAATAGTGACTATCTTCTTCATGAAAAGAAATAAATATCAGCGTATAAAAGGTTATTTATGATGAAGTCATCAGAATTAAGCCAAGAAGAGGTTTGGGATGAAATTGCTAAAGTTTGGAAGGGATACAGAAATATTCCTGTTCGAGAAGTTGCACGATTCTTGAAAAGAAAAAAAGGCAAGGTTTTAGATTTAGGTTGCGGCAGCGGCAGAAATTTAGTCAGGTTCAAAGGAGAATATTATGGTGTTGATTTCTCTGAAGAAATGCTAAAGTATGCTCAAGAAAAAGCACAGTCTTTGAAAATGAAATCTTTTTTTGAAAAAAGTTCTGTGGATAATCTTTCTTTCGAAAGCAACTTTTTTGATGCAGCTATTTTTATTGATGCTTTGCATTGCTTGGAAAATTCTGCTTCAAGAAGAAAAGCTTTGCAAGAATTATTCAGAGTTTTGAAACCAGGAGCAGAAGCTTTAATCAGCGTTTGGGATAGAAATCAAGAAAGATTCAAAGACAAGGGAAAAGAAACATTAGTTCCTTGGAAAGTCAATTACAAAACATTGGATAGGTATTATTATCTTTATGACCGAGAAGAGCTTTTGAATTTGTTAAAAGAGCTTAAATTTGAAATTGTTAAAATCTTCGAAAAATCTAAGAAAGCGCCTGAAAAGAATTATTCTCAAAAGAGCATTAAGGTAATTGTTAGCAAGCCTAAATTGAATTAATTATTTATTTCTAATCTAAGAATAATTATTATTTTTTCTTGAAAATATTAATCATATCCATGAAGGATTCTTTCTTGAAATCAGTAATTTTTTTATCTTTCAAGTTCATTCTTAGCTTAATCATTCCGAGATTGGAAATGAAAACAGTTCCGATTGCAATCTCTTCGTGGTTATACTGATTCATTGAAAAGAGTATCTTTTGAATTTTATTTTTAATTCCTTGATTGTCCATCTCTGTTTGTATTAAATCCTCTATTTCTTGAAAATCTAAATCATTTTCCAAGAGAATCTTTTCTGGAGCTTCTGGATTTAGATTATCCAATGGAACTTGTTTGCATGATTCTTCAATCTGAAAACTAAAAATTTTGTTTTCTTCAGGCAAAAAATAATCAAAGTGCTGTTTATGATTTGAATTCTCTTTGTCGATTATAAAAAATGCAGAGCAGAGATAAGCTGTCGGATTCTTCTTAGTAAATTTCTGGAATTCCTTGTTAGATT
>JAKLIN010000018.1 GCA_022709585.1 Nanobdellota archaeon
TTATTATTTATTGCTTTAAGCATCATTCGAGATTGCTTGGAAATTTCAGACTCCTCATTAAGTTTTCTATAAACTTTTTCTGATTCTGGAGAAAGAATTACTCTAACTTTTTTCATAATTCCATGCCTTGGTAAATTGATTTTTTTAAATTCAAATTACTATTGCAACAACAATCAAAAGAAATATTAAAACTTTTACAGCTTTTGTTTTATTTTCTTTTTCAGAGATATTTTTAGAAATCTTGTGCGTATTTTTCATCTCTTTTTCATCCTCGTTTGGTTTTATTTAATAACCAAATCGGTTTTATAAATATTATGTACCTCTTAAGATAAAAAAAGAAACGTTAAGTAAAAAATAAGAATCAATACCCGACAGTTCCTTCTAATCCAAATTCCGTTTTTAGAATATTTTTTCGATAGTCTATAGAGTTAGGATAAAGTCCCCCTGCGGTTCCAATAAATGTTGGTTCATTTGAAATACATGTTCCCTTTAAATCGAGAGGTTGATAATCCATCTGGGTTGGAGGTGTATGCATTATTGATTCTGTTGTTGTAGGATGAGATGGGTAAGTAAGATGTCCCGCTTCATGTTTTAAAACATGTTCAAGCATTTCGTTACTAATATTTGTCGGATTCATTCTAACACTTCCTCCAATTGCTACTCTGGAATAAGGGCCCCAATCTTCTAAATAAGCTTCTCCGATAGGAATATCTGTGTCGGGAATAACATGAATATTTCTTGAGCCAGGTGTGTAGGGTTCAGAAGGGTCAATTATAACTGGATAACTTGAAGCGTTTAGAAATTCATCAATTTTATTTGAAGGATCAAGAACTAAGCTTTGCAGATATTCAGCTTGTTGTTGTGTGAATGTTCCATTTCCTGTTGGATTTTGTGTTAAAATCTTAAATCCTTGAAATCCCGTAGAATCAAATCTTGCAGGCAAACTTCCCCAAACTTCTTGTGCAAATTCAACAAAGCCTTCTAAGTCATTTGGCACAGCTCTTACAAGAACATTGGATTTGTCTTCGTTGGGAATTGAAGTTGTTCTAACAAAAGATTCTGGTGGTTTTCCTGCCTGAATTATTATTTTGTCATCGCCTTCATACTTTAACCAGTCAGCTGTCCAGAATCCATCTTCATCCGCAGTAACTTCTGTGATAAATGTTTTATCTGCTCTGTAGCATCTAACTTTTGCTCCTGCAAGAGGACTGTCTGTTTCACTATCTTCAATAACTCCCGAGAGATTAATATAATCTTCAACAATTTTGGGATTAACTTGGTAAGAAGCATAAACTTTGTCAGATAAAACTCCTTTGTTGCTTTCAACTTGAGCTTCTAAAGGAATATTCATTTGTTCATTTGTGAAATAAGTTAAGAAAACGTCAACAGGAATATTTGTTTGCAAAGGAAGGCTTGCGCCGAAATCTACAGGGCCTCTAAGATAATATTTGGAAATTTTATCCACAAGAGGGTCTCCTCCGATTGTTCCATCAACCTCGATTTTATTTTCTTGTCCAGATTGAACTTGTGATTTTTCAACTGTTAAAATTGCAGTTGGTTTTGGCTTTTCAATAGGAGGTGTTCCGCAACCATTTGAGAAAAACATAGTTGCTCCTATAAGTCCTGCAGCGGCTATTCCTCTAGCTGTCTTCTTCACGCCTTGTACAAGATCTGTTAGGCTTTTTGTCATTCTTTTATAGTGAAACTCTTGTTTATAATACTTTCGTGGAAGCAGGATTTAAATTAATTTTTGTTTTCTGGAATTTCATAATCCTTGTAAAAAGGAAACTCTTCTCCGTAAGGAATATGAGGTGCGTAAGGGAAAGATTCCTGTTTTTTCAATTCAAATTCAGGATCAACCAGATAGTAAATATCTGGATTCTCTCTTTTCATTTCTTCTAAAACATAGTTGAGATTTTTTTCTTCAATCTGGTCGGAATCTAGTTGGATATACTGAGAATCTTTGATAAAAGAACTATCCTGGGTTTTTCCAGGCAAAAGCAAAGCCAGTCCAATCGCACCAACTGCAGTCACAATTTTTATTGCTCTGCTAGCTTTTTTTTCTAAAGAATCATTTGGGTTTGAAGGAAGTCTGTAAGGCATTTTGATTAAATAATACTTAATTGGCAGTAGTTAGAAATATTTAAAGATTTATGAAAATCAAAAGTTAATTCTCCAAAATCCGAATGGAAGTTAATTCAATAACATTTGTATATTAGAAGATTATTTAAACAAAAATCATTTTAAATAATATGCTTAAAATATACTTACTCCGTCACGCAGAATCAACTGCAAATGAGCAAAAATCTTTTTCTGGTTCAGACTTAAATCCCCAGCTAAGTGAAAAAGGACTTTCTCAATTAGATAAAATTTCTTCTTTGTTCAAAAACAAGAAAATTTCAGGAGTTTACTGCAGCCCATTAAGTCGCTCTATTCAAACAGCCAAATTCATTTCCGACTCTTTAAATTTGAAATTAGTTTTAGATCCAAGACTTTCCGAATTAAAGATAGGTGACTGGATTCATGGGACCGAAAACCCTCTTGTTAAATGGATGAATTATTATAATGAAGAAAAGTCCAAGGGAATTCCTAGAAAAAATATCCGTCCACCAAAAGGAGAAAACAGTTGGGATCATATGAAAAGATTAGCTTCTTTTTTAGAAGAAATCAAAAAGATAGAAGGAGAATTAATTGTTATTGCGCATTCTGGAACAAATAAAGTTTTATTGGGAATGATAACCGGAAAAGATCCAGATGAATTTTATACTCTTCCTCAAGAGAATGGTTGTTTAAATGAGTTATATTTTGACGGAAAAACTTGGGAAGTAACTAAAATAAATGATACATCTCATCTTTGATAGGGGCTCTTCTCTATTTTAAATAGCTCTTTCAAAAAATTTATAAACTATAGAATAACTATAGTTTTATGGTAACAACAATCCAAGTTCATGAAAGAGTAAAGCTAGCCTTGGATAGAATAAAATCTCCTAAGGAAACTTACGAGGAAGTAATTCTTAATTTGATGAATGCAGTAGAATCTCAAAAAAGAAAACAACAAGATTTATTGATTGAAGGATGCAAAGCGCTCGCGCAAGAAAACAAAAAAATTACTCGCGAATTTGAAAGAATTGAAGAATTAAAAAACTGGGAATGGTAAAAAATGATTAAAATCGCTCGAGGGGATATCTTTTTAGCAGATCTGCAACCCGTGAAAGGGCACGAACAAGGTGGAATCAGGCCGGTTTTAGTGATACAAAATAACACCTCCAATGAACATTCTCCTGTTGTGATTATCGCTGCAATAACTTCTAAAATTTTTACAAAAGAATTTCCCACCAATGTATTCATTTCAAAAAAAGACTCCAACTTGGAAAAAGATTCAACTATTTTGCTAAATCAAATAAGAACCTTAGATAAAATCAGATTAATAAAAAAGATTTCTTCATTGGACTTTCATTTAATGAGCAAGGTTAATCTCGCTTTGAAAGTAAGTTTAGGGTTAATTTAATTTTCTTCTTAATTCGTTTCTAAAATAATTTATAACACTCTCGTGTCGAGACTGGAACAGTTCTTCAGCTTCTCTTTTTTGCAGATTTCAACTAACTCTTGCTTGGTTTTAACCCAAGTTATTTTGTCTTTGAACTCTTCATAATAAACTCTTATTTTATGAAATTGAGTTATCGTTTTGTTGTAAGCAAATTGATAATTATCTCCTTTCTCCGCATTAATATTCACTTCGTAAACATAGCCAATTTTTGCAGGCTCAAAATTTCCAACAATAATCAGTTTTTCTGGAGGAAGAGCAAAAGCAGTTTTGCCTTTCAAAGATTTTCCAAAAGCATAAAGTGCAGCTTGAACAAAACTATCTGTGAAAAAAATCGCTTTCTGATTTTCAAAATCAGTTTCACCTACTGCTAATTGAGGTTTAAGTGTCTTCAAATCTTTTGGTGAGCCGTGATAAAGTTTCATTTTTTGTAACCAAATTTTTTGTTGTAATCCTTGTGATTAAATATCTCTAAAATAAAAGTGACGATTTCAATTTCGCCATTATTTGTTAAAGTGTAAATCATTCTCCAAAATCCAGGCAACTCCACTCTGAAAAGATTATTTACAGAATATTTTTTCTTGTATTCTTCAGGAATTAAATTTTTAGCAATAGGTTCACCATAATGAATATTATCTTTGATTAAGCTTATTTTATTATTTATTGCTTTAAGCATCATTCGAGATTGCTTGGAAATTTCAGACTCCTCATTAAGTTTTCTATAAACTTTTTCTGATTCTGGAGAAAGAATTACTCTAACTTTTTTCATAATTCCATGCCCTGGTAAATTGATTTTTTTAAATTCAAATTACTATTTTGAATCCAGGTAATGCCTTTCAGACTAACCGCAATTTTATTGCTCTTTTCAAGATATTCCAAAATAACTTTAAGAGTGTTATGATTAACTTGCTTAGGCAAATTTCTTTTTATCTGAGGAATAGAAACAACACTTTCATTTAATTTTTGGATAGTTTCTTCTACCATTATCACCGTATTAAGTGTTGGCCAATGAATTTCTTTTTGTTTTTCTGTTTGCAACATTTTCAATTAAATAGTTATTAGTTAATAACAAAATGATATCAAATAGTATTTAAATAACTTTTGTTAGAGTTTATCCTTTAATTACAATCAAAGGTTTTAATCGTGCGACTTTTTTGCTGATTCCTGCTTCATCAACAACCTTCACAACATCATCAATGTCTTTGTATGCATCAGGTGCTTCTTCAGCTAATCCTTCCAGGCTTTCAGACATAACTTCGATTCCTTTCTTGCTAAGCGCTTGTTTTATCTCAGCGCCTTTTGATTGTTTTGATGAAACTGTTCTGCTTTTTACTCTGCCTGCTCCATGAACAGTGCTTCCCCAGGAAATTTCTTCTGCTTTTTTTGTTCCCACTAAAACATAACTAGCTGTTCCCATACTTCCAGGAATTAAAACAGGCTGTCCAACTTTGCGATATTCTTCTGGAATCTCTTTTCTTCCAGGGCCAAAGCTTCGTGTCGCGCCTTTTCTCATAACTAAAACTCGTTTTTCTTTTTTGGAATTGAATTTTTTATCTTTAATTTCATAATTTTCCATTTTCGCAATATTATGGCAAACTTCATACACAACATCAATTTTTATTTTTGGGAAGATTTTTTTTAGATTTTCTCGAACTAAATGTGTTATGATTTGTTTGTTTGCAAATGCAAAATTTGCAGCGCAATTCATAGCTGAAAAATATTTTTTTCCAAGTTCAGAATTAATTGGAGCATTAACCAACTCTCTGTCAAATTCAGGATATCCATATTCCTCTTCCATTAGCTTAATGTAATCAGAAGCAACTTGATGCCCTAAACCTCGCGAGCCGCAATGAATCATAATTGTAATTTGATTTTTTTCTAAGCCAAAAACTTTCGCAGTATTTTCATTGTAAATTTCATCAACAACTCCAACTTCTAAGAAATGATTTCCAGAGCCAAGAGTTCCCAACTGTCCTATTCCTCGTTTTTTCGCGCGCTCACTCACATCTTCAGAATTGCAAGGAACCAAGCATCCTTTGTCTTCAAGTTTAGGCAAATCCTCTTTCAAGCCATATCCTTTTTCCACAGCCCAGCTAGCACCTTTTTTCAGCACTTCATCGAGCTCTTTTCTTGAAACAGTTATTTTTCCACCGCGTCCAACACCAGAGGGTACAGCTTTAAACAAGTTTTCAACAAGAATTTTTTCTTTTCCTTTAATGTCAGCTAATTTTAAATTTGTTTTAAGTAATCTAACAGAGCAATCAATGTCATATCCAATTTGTCCCGGAGAAATAACTCCTTTTTCCAAATCCATTGCAGAAACACCTCCAATGCACGCACCATAACCTTGATGTGCATCAGCTAAAACAACAACAGGTTCAAGAACACCGAGAAGTTTAGCCATGTTTTTTGATTGTTTAATTGTAGCATCCTCTTGCATCTTTTTTATTAGATTATCATCTGCAAAAATTCTAACCTCCGCATTCATATCTGACTCTCTTTCAAGCGTCCAGCTAGTATTTGTTTCTTTAGTCATTTTAGGATTCTTATTCATTTTAAAATAAATCTATAGAAGTTTATAATTCTTTTTTAGAAAGAAAATTAAAAATTCTCAGAGGGTTTATTCAATATCAAAAGACTCAACCCAAGGAGTAGCGATTAATTTTCTAGTTAAAATCCCAACGTAACTTCTTGGCATAGTTACTAAATAACTAACTCCACTCTTTTTGTTTTTTTTGTCAATTTTGCAATCGATAAGTTTCCATTTGTTTTTTCCAAACAAACTTAACACTTGCTCTTTTCCGATTATTCCATCCATAGTTAAAATTACCTTTCTTTGATAAGTTCCTGCACCATGGAAGTCTAAAATTCTATCAATTGTAACAACAATTAAAGTGATGCTATACGCGATTATTCCCAGAGAGTACTGATCAAATCCGATGCTCAATCCAATTATGGAAAAAATCCAGATACTTGCAGCTGTTGTGAATCCAGAAACTTTTTCAGCGCTTTTAATTAAAGCTCCTGCTCCCAGAAAACCCACACCTGTGACAACTGCTCCGATAATTCCAATTGAAAAGTCTGGACCTAAAAACGAAGGAATAACTGCAAGAGTGCAAGCACCAATTGCAACGAAAACAAATGTTCCAAATCCAACAGGGCGATTAGAATATTGTCTTTCTAGTCCAAATATAAGAGACATTACAAATACTATTCCAAACTTCAATAAAATTTCCATCATCTGAGAATTTCTGCTTTTCTGTTTATAAAGATTTATGCATCAAAAATTTGCCGAAAATTACAAAGAATTAAACATCAACAACAACCTGGCAAGCGTATTTTTTAGTTTTATCGTCGAATTTTACAAACATATCATTATAAGTTATTGCTTTAATATCTGTTTTAATTTGATAATTTTTTGAGCTGTCCCCTTGAATTTCTGCGGTTATTTTATACTGTTTTTTTTGAATCTCGATGTCTATCTTTTTTATTTTACTAAAAATGAAGTTTTTTGAGTTCAGCAAAAATAAAAATTCTTCTAAAAAATTGTAAAGCAAGCTTTCAAAGTCTTTTCCTTTGCAAGAAATCTTTTTTGTTTTAATTGTTTTAATTCTTTGAGAAGTTAAGATTTCTTTTAATGCGCAAGCCGCGTTTTCAAAGCATTTCTCTGGAGTTTTTCCAAATGCCTGAAATTTAACATCTGCAGTATGTTTCAAAAAGATATGATTTTTTTTAGAAGATTGGCTCATTTTATTTTATTGCTTTTCCCAGCAGAATAACTTTAATTTTCTGGAACTAAATTCATAGGCATCAGCAACGATTAATACTTGCTGAACATAAACTTCTTTAGAGGGAATTATTTCGTTGCCTAATAAGTTGCATTCATCATTGATTGAGCATATTTTAGAACGGCAGTTTAAATAAGAAGGAGCAGAATTATTCAAGGTGGTATTAAGCAAAGGCGGGAAATTCGAGTTTCCAGAATAAACTGGCAAGGGGTCTAATTTTAAAATGATATCTCTTAGAGTTCCATTAAGTTGCACCTCTCTTAGCATTCTTACTTCTTGATCATAAACTTTAGAGGAAATATCTTCTCTTTTCAGATTGGTTTGGTCTAAAACAGTTAATAAGATAACCCAAACTAACAAAATTGCAGAAAAAGCTTCAACAATTTTTATCCATCCACGTTTATTTTTCATCATCATTTTGTTCTTTATTTTTATTACCATATTCTTACATTAAGCGAACCAGATTCAATGATTCTATTTGGAGAACAATAAATCACAGGAGTTTCTAAAACTTCAACTGCTCTAGATTGGCTCACTTGTTTAGTTGTTCCTACGCTGGTTTTATTTTGATAAGTGAAATTAAATCCAAAATCTGAAACAAGTCCAAATTTTTCTTTTAAAGGAATATAACCCAAGAAAGGATCACTTCTATTATAAATCTCAATCAAATTATTTAGTTTAGATGCCATCACAACTTCTCGAGTGCTTGTGTAACCTACTAGATAGTTTGGAGGGATGATTTGTTTGTTACATTGCCCTCCAGGAGGATCACTGGGTGTTTGGACTCCAACAATTTCAAATTCCGATGAATTATAAATTCGAATTACTGTTTTATCTGTTGCGGCCCATTTATCTGAAGCTTGTCCCGAATAAAGAAGTAAATCTCTTCCATTGTTGTCTGAAGATTTATACATCTCAAAGGTGGTGCCAATTTCGTCAGATGCAAGAAGTCTATCTCCTATTTGAGTATTAATAAAAAAGTCTTGCAATCTTAAACAACTTTGAGAGCCAGCAGGAATACTGATTTTCACTCCAGTAATAGTTAAATTATCAGAAACATTTTGAAGAATATCTCTTTGCAAGGTTCTTAATGCAGAAACTTGCGTTTCTGAGTCAACAAGATTTGGTTGAACAAGCACGTACAAAAACATTACAAATGTGATAAAAATAGCAAAGGATAGAATTACTCCAACATGGCTTCCTCTTTTATTATTTTTCATTTTATTTTCCAAGGACTAAATTTACTCCCGTGAATATCATAAATGCCAATACCATTAAAACAAAAGAGTGCCTTATTCCTGCTTTAACATTTCCTTCAGATAACTCTCCTACCGTCAATCCAGTGAAAAATCCCTGAACAATCAATAAAAACAAGAAAGCGTTCGAAAGAGAATTAGGGTCTATCTTAGCAGTACCTCCTGTGTTTACTCCTCCGATAATTCCCCCCATGTCTGAGCCAGAAATTCCAGAAATCATTGGAAGTATCTTGAATTGCATAACCAGAATAATCACAATGAAAATAAAGAAGATGAGATAACCTTGGGAGATAAGCGCAGAGATAGAAGACAATCTTTCTTTTTTTAATTTATCAGACATGCTAACTGCTTCACCAACAGACTCTAATATTCCTCCGATGTTTCCCCCTGCTTTTTCAGCTTGTCCAATCAAAGTTAAAGCTCGAGAAACAGTTTTGTTTTTAACATCCTTCGAGAATATTTCTAATGCTTGCCTTAGGGGGATTCCTAATGAAATTTGATTAGCCAGTTTTCTTATGTGCGGAGTTAACGCCCCATATTCTTTATTTTTTACATTAATTATGCTCTTGTTTATTGGAGTTCCACTTTTAACACTCTCAACAAGATTTCTTGAAAATTCCAAGAACATAGATTCTTTTTCACTCTCTTCTCTATTCTTTTGAATAATAGAAAGAATAAACGGAAGAGAAGAAAGAATAATGGAGATTCCAACCAAGAAAAAGAAATACCTTGTTTTCATTAAAAATAAGGCTGCAATTAGTATGGAGATTCCTATTCCCATTCCCACGAAATGTGATCTATTTAGTTCCATTTTATTGTGCAGGTTGTTTTAAGTGTAAGAATGCAAGGAAAAGTAAATTTATTACCGCGACACCCACTACCATCATTAAAGAGATTGTGGAAGGAGATAGGGAAATTCCCATTCCTGTAAATTGAATCATCATAAGCAAGAGCATCAGAATCATTGGAGCAGCAATGACGATGCTAATGTAAACATCTATGAAAGTTTCAGCAGTTTTAGTGTACCTTTCTCTTTCGAGCCTATAATCCAACAAAAGGCTTTCAGCTCTTTTGTCAAAGAATGCGGCAAGATTCCCACCAGAGGTTATTGTTGTGGAAAGTCCATTGTATAATTCTGAAAGCTTGTTGCTTGGGCTACTTGCAGAAGAATTTTTTAATGCTGTAACTAAATCATGCCCATAAATATTAATTTCATTCAAAACTTTTGTAAACTCTTTTCTTAATGTAGGATACTCATCCGTGGAAATGATAATATTGAAAATATTAGTAGGCTCAATCAATGAGCTTGAAATTGCAGACATATTTATTGTTGCAAAAGGCAACTCTCGATTAATCTTGCTTTCTAAAGATTTTCTTTCCATTGAAGGATACAAATAAAGAAATAAGAAAGTAGCAATTGGCGCAATAAAAAGAATCCAAAAAGTGCTAAGCGCTCTTACTCCAAAATCTTTCACAAGAGTAATCGTCAGGTTGCTAGGGTTCACATGAAAAAACATTAGAAATACAAATAAGAAAATTCCCGCAAAAATTGAAAGAAATGTACTGAATAATATTATCGAAACATAAACACTCGGCACAAATTCAATATAAGTTCTTAACAAATCTTTAACCATTCCATCAAAGTATTTTTGCTTTAAGATATCATTTGCAGTTTTAGAAAACAGCTTACTGGCAGTTTGCGCATAAGCACTTGGAGCATTTTCCTTTTTTTTGGTTTCAGTTTTAGGCCTCTTTTCAATTCTCTTTAAAACTTCTTTATCAAAAGGATTTAATTCCAGCTTTTTTTTAGACAAATCCTGTTTCACCGGTTTTGGAATCGAACGCAAAATTTCTAAAGATTCTTTGCGAGAGTAAATAGGTTGCTGAGGCATAGCGGGAAGTTTTCTTTTTTCAGGTTCAAGAGGGATAGAAGAGAATTCAGACTTTGTTGGAGCAGGTTGTTCTTTTATTTTTAGTTCAGGAGTAATTTTGGAAATAATTCCAGGAATTTTATCATTTTCTTTTTTGAAATAGAATAGCAATTGAGTTAAATGTTCTTGAAGAGCTTTCTTTTCTTCTGTGGACGAAGCAGGAGAATGAGAAGCCACAATCATCTCTTCTAAAATTTCTTTTTGTTTTGAAATTAAATTTTTTAATTCAGGAAATTTTAAGTTCTCTTGGGTTTTCATTTTAGCACCTCTGCAATTTCTTCTTGAACATCTAAAATTGCCTGTGCGGTTTTTGTTACTCTTTCCTGATTATTTCTTTTGTAAAACTCTTCTAATTTTGTATCCAAATTTTCTAGAGAGTCAATCATTTGTTTTAGCAGTTTGAAACTTCCTTCAGAAATTACATTTTTATCGAATTCTCCCTCTTTCTTTCCCATGATGTTATGACAAGAACTAGATTATTAAATATTTTGTTTAGGGGCGGAATTTGAAAGGAGATTTAATCAATTTTGAATCTTTTCAAAACTTCTAGAGGTTTCTTGTAATACTCATTTATTATCTGCTGAACCTCTTCAAAACCAAAAATCTTCTGTTTGTACATCTTGTAAAGCAACTCAACTCTTCTTTTGAATTCCAATTCAATTTCTTCAACAGTCATTCCAAACCTCTTTGAAATTTTCTTGAAAATTTTGCTATCTTTTTTGAAGTAGAAATTGTCATCAGAAGGATTCCACATGAAAGGAGTGTTTGTGAATGCAACTCCCTCAGGATTTACTTCGATAATCTCAACAATTTCTCGGAGCTTTCTAGTCTCTTGCTTGTTTACTAATGCATGAGTCATAATGCAAACACAGTCAAGAACATTCAAAAGAGTAGGAGGCAATTCAATTGGAGGAGTTTCCAATCTTTTAATAACACTATCAACAGAATCTGCGTGAATTGTACTTACTGATGCATGTCCAGAAGCCATACCCTGGAATAAAACAAATGCTTCCTTACCTCTAACTTCTCCAACAATCACATAATCAGGATTTTGACGGAAAGAGCTTCTAAGCAAAGTGAATAAATCAATCTCGCCAACTCCTTCTATTCCGGAAGAAGACCTAACAACACTTGGAAGCCAGTTTTCTCTAGGGAAATTTAATTCACGGGTATCTTCAATGCTTACAACTCTGTCTTCAGGGGGCATGAAGAATGCCATAGCATTAAGCAAAGAGGTTTTACCAGAACCGGTACCTCCTGCGATTAAAATATTCATTTTGTGTTCAATAAGAAGCCATAAATAAGCAAACATTTCAGGGCTTAAAGTATTGAATGCAATAAGCTGAGGAGGTGTCCAGGGCTCTTTAGTGAATTTTCTAATTGTAAATGTTGGACCTCTGCTAGTAATGTCTTTAGTATAAGTCGCGTTAACTCTACTTCCATCAGGCAAACTTCCGTCCAGAATTGGATTTGCGTAAGAAATGTATCTTCCGCATCTTTGTGCAAGTTTTTCAACAAATCCTTCAAGCCTTTCCATTTCCTTGAATTGGATATTTGTTTTCATATTTCTATAAACTCTATGAACCAAATAAAGAGGAGTATTAACTCCATTACATTCGATATCTTCAACAAAATAATCCTTTAATAAAGGTTCAACTTCATTGAATCCAATGAAATCTCTGCAAAGATAATAGTAAATCTTTCTATAACTTTCATAAGACATATCAAATCCAAACTCAATTGCAAGAATTTTGAATTTTCTATCTATGTATTCTAATAAACCCTGCAAATCTTTTTCAACAATAACATCAAAATTAATCATCTCTCTTATTCCGACGATAATCCTTTCAAGATATCCTTGTTCAATTTTATTCAAAAGAGGTTCTTCAACTTCATAAACAAGTTCATAAATCTGAGGATCCCAATGAACATGAGCATAAGCAAAAGGAGAAATTAAGCAATATCTTACATCAACTTGAGTTTTATCTGTGATTTTTTTCATTGGAGGGATAATTGGAGAGAAGTCAATTTCTACTCGAGGATATTCTTTTATTCTGGATTTTTGATTTTTTTCCAATGCCATTTTAATTAATTTCAAAGTTTATTTTAGTTTTAGTTCCACCTTGATTGGAAATAAACAGTTTGTAGGGAGTAGCACCCATAGAGATTATTTTTTCTTTATCTTCATTTCCAAAAGTGATATCATAGTTTGAATAAACTGCAGTCATATTTACAATATTTAATCTTCCAACTTTTCTTGTGGAAACATTGATTCCACCAATGTCAATTTTTTTGCCTATTTCACTGTAAGCATAAGAGCTTTCCATTTCAAAAAAGATAGTATCATTTTGCGAATCAATTGTAAGAGTTCCTTTTTTGATAACTAATTGCGCTTCTCTTACATTTCCAGAACCTCCTTGGGCTATGGAAAAAATTAAATTGTTGATATCTTTTAACATTGTAGCCGATTGTTGAAGAAGAGCTTTATCCTGCATTTCAGTTATCTTTGGGCCAACAAATGCAATCACTAATCCAATCATCACTAGAGCAACAAGAAGATACATTGCAGTTTCAATCCAAACCTGGCCTCGTGAATTATTCAGAATTAATTTAGATTTCTTTGACGAACTAAGCAAATTTTCCCCTCTTTTTTTCATAGCTTCATTAATGAATCTTGATTTAAATAATTAATGGATTATATTGCAAGAATTTTTTATTTTTGCAAGCACTATCCAAATACAACTGAACAAGGATCAATCAAATTAATAGAATCTGCAATTGCGCAATCATCTTGCCCAACCATCGGAACTAAAGAAATTTCTTTAGGAATGCCTTTTCCACTTCCAGTGTAGCCAAAATCTCCCCAATGATAGACATACAAAATTCCTGAATTTTCTCCGGGAATAGCTACATTTGTTGTTCCGTCATAATATTCAAGATTTGAAATTTGCTGAGGAATATTCGTTATTTCAATTGAATCCGAAGTAGTATCGCTTGAGATAACAACTAAAATTTTAGTTAAAGCTTTAGTTTCGCCAACTTCAATAAAAAATAAAACATCTCCTGTAGAAGCATTCTGGCAAGTGCTTAAATCATTTAGTTTCACTTTATCTGCTACCTGAAAGCAAGAGCCAGATTTTCTTAACTGGTTTTCTATATAAGGACGCAAAACCATGTAAACAACTGCTAGCAAAGCCATAGTTAGAAGTACTAGCAAAAGAGTAGTTATAACTTCTGAAACTCCAGATTTGTTTTTTTTAAAAATCATTTTATAATTTTACTGTCTTCGCAAATTTTTCATTGCATGCAGAGGTTTTTTGTGTTCCAGAATTAGCACCTTTTCCCATCAGAATAGGAGTGAAAATAAGACTTGTTGCACCAGTTGTATACCCTTCTGGTAATATTCCCAAGAACGAACCCCCCATTTTTAACTTAGTAGAATCAAATGGAGTACTGCTTCCCTTAAAAATTTCCGAAAATTTATCTGTTTCCGAGCTCCCTCTTCTAACAACCTTAACATTAAGATCATAAATAGGGATATCTCCATTATTAATAACTGCTAAATTTCCTTCAGAATAGCTTACACTAAAGTCAACAGTTTCGCAAGCTCTTTCCACACTTCGTCCATCAAATTTGATTATGCTTTCTCCGATTAAGCCTCGAATCCATAAGAAGACTATTAATGCAATAACTAAAATAATAATCACTAAAATTATCGTTGCAACATTTGGAGAGACTCCTCTCACATCCCCTTTTTTCATATTTCTTAAAATCATTTTTAGTTTATAAAGATGACGAAAATTTAACTATCATAGCTAATTCTTTCTTGAGTTGCAGCATC
>JAKLIN010000019.1 GCA_022709585.1 Nanobdellota archaeon
ATCTAATCAATTAGTTTCTCTTAGTAATTTAATAATAGAATATCATCACTGGGCAAGAAAAATTCAGAATTTTATTGTAAATTAATCTTAATAAGCCCAAAATAATTTTTTATAATAAGTGATTATAACCCTGGGAGATTCTTCAAGCCTACAAAAAGTTGACCTGAAGCCTCTCCTGGGGAAAAAGAGGTGATATTATATCCAACAGAAACCTGTATTTAAATGTTTCGGTTTTGTTACCTTTTAGAAATGACAACCGTTAGTAAACATAGAGTAGTAACTTTTAGCTATTTTTTTAACCACTACTTAGCTTAAATTTAACCACTACAAGCACTTTTTAGGCTTAAATGTCTTAAAAAACTAGTCTACACAGTTTTATAAATTATTGTTTATTATAAAAATCATGGAAGAGAGTGGAAAAAATAGGTTTAATCAGGAGCAATTGCATGATATTTTGTTTAGTAGAGAAATTGGATGGCAAGAAATTATTTATGATTTGATTAATACAGAGCAATTAGACCCTTGGGATATTAATATTTCTGTTTTAGCAGACAGATATTTGCAAAAAATCAAAGAACTTGAAGAAGATTTCTTCATCTCCAGTAAAGTTTTGCTGGCAGCTGCATTTCTCTTAAGAATTAAAACAGAAACATTGCTAAACAAATATGTTAGCAGCATTGATGAAATTCTTTTTGGAAAAAAAGCAGAAGAGCAGCCAATTGAAGAAATGGATTTTGACAATGAAGATATTCCTGCTTTAATTCCAAGCAGTCCTCTTCCAAGATTCAGAAAAGTTAGTCTTCAAGAGCTTATGGAATCTTTAGGAAAAGCAATTGTAACAGAAAATAGAAGAATCAAGAAAGAAATTTCCAGCCATAATTTCCTAAAGCAAGCAGCGATTTTTGTCCCAAAAAACAAATTCGTAATGAAAGACAAGATGAATGAAGTTTCTCAGAAAATGAAAGATTTTTACTCTTCTCACGGGCTTAGCAGGGTTTCTTTCAATGAATTAATTGGAAAAAACATGGAAGAAAGAATTATTTCTTTTGTTATGCTGCTTCATTTGGAAAATCAAAGGAAAATCTGGCTTGAGCAACCTGTTCACTTTGGAGAAATTTATATCTGGCCAAGAAAACTTTATTTGAAGCATAATCCTAATCTTTTTGAAGAGTTGATTAAAGAAAATGCTCAATACAATGTAGATGATGAAGAAGATGGTGAAATCTATGATGAAGAAGATTTAAAACCTCAAAAAGAGGAAATAGATGGCTTTGAAGATTTCCAAGAAGCTGAAGAACTTCAAGAAACAGAGCAAGGAGAATAATATGAAAGTGGGAATACTTTTTTCAGGAGGAAAAGATTCAGTTTTTGCAACTTACTTAGCTCGTAAAGAAGGCAATGAGATTTCTTGTCTTTTAACAATGATTTCAGACAATAAAGAAAGTTACATGTTTCACACCCCTTCTGTAAACAAAACCAAGCTCCAAGCGCAAGCAATGGAAATTCCAATTATAACTCAGAAAACAGCTGGAAAAAAAGAAGAAGAGCTTGAAGATTTGGAAAAATTAATTGAAAAAGCAATAAAAAAATACAAAATTCAAGCTGTTGTGACTGGCGCAATTGAATCTGTTTATCAATCTTCTAGAATTCAGAAAATTTGCGATAAACTGGATATCAAATGCCTTAATCCTCTTTGGCATACTAATCCTGAAAAATACTGGGATAGTCTTTTTGCAAATAATTTCGAGGTAATGATGATTGGAGTTGCATCGTGGGGTTTGAAACAAGAATGGCTTGGAAGAAAAATCGATAAATCTTCTCTAAATGAATTGAAAAAACTTCAAAAAGAATTTAATTTTCATTTAGGATTTGAAGGCGGCGAAGCCGAAACATTTGTAACAGATTGCCCTTTGTTCAAGAAAAGAATCAATGTTCTAAAAGGAAGAAAAATCTGGGAAGGCAACAGCGGAACTTATCTAATCACAAAAACAGAATTTATTGAGAAGTGAAACTTTTTTTTGATTTATTTATTGTCTTTTTCCAACTCTTTAAGCATCTTTTTGCACTTTTCTATAGCTTGTTTCGCAACTTCAAAGTCCATCTTGCTTCCGTAATAAGTTAAAGAGTTTCGCTTGTATCTCAAATCTTGAAAAAGCAAGAACAAGTCATCTCTTTTCAAAACATCTCTTAAATAAAATCCGATGCAAACATGATTTGAAATGTTGTAACCTTTCAAAAACGCTTTAGATTGTAAAATTTCCAATAAAGAAGTGTAATAATCTTCAAATACAAAATTACAATTTTTTTCGTTTACTTCTTGGATAAGATTAATTCTTTCTTTTGCAGTTTCAGCCAGGGATTTTGCTCTTTTTGGATCTATCGAAACTTTTCTTGCAGAAGAGCTCTCTAAGCAATCGTCCCAATTTGATTCTTTCATTTGAAAACCTCAAGGTAATTATTCAAAATAACCCCGTTAAGAATATTGTTTGCAAGATTCACATTTTTTATTTCCCTTACACTTTTATGCTTAAACACTTGGATATTTCTTTTTAATTCTTTTTCAAAGTCATGTAAATCAATAATCTTATTTGAAGATGTTTCTATATACAAATCAATATCACTAGTTTCAATATCTTCTCCTCTGGAATAAGAGCCAAACACCAAAACCGGAGGATTGCTTAATTCTTTTTTTAAAAATTCAATTAATCCTGATTCATACATTGAGTTTAAATTATAAAATTTCTTTTGAAGAATGAAATTAGAATTTGTTTTATCTGCAGTGTAGAAAACCACATTTCCGGTTTTTATTGTTGTAAGAATCTCTTCTTTTTGCAACTCTTTGCAATATCGAATTACAGAAGGCAATGAAAGTTTTAGCTTTTTTTCTATTTCTCTTACTCTTAGTTTCGAGTTTGGGTTGACAAAAAAGAATCTTTTGATTGTTTCTTTGATATCTTTTGTTATCATTTGATATTATTTATTATCATTTGATATTTAAACTTATCGATTAGCCTAACTCTTAAAATAATCTATTTAAATCTTCAGCGCACTTTCTTTGCCGCTGTCCATATCTTTGACAGTGAACTTTTTGTTTTTAACTTCTTTTTCTCCGACGAAAACAACTTTGTTTATTGAATAAGCATTTGCGTATTCCAATGCCTTTGATGGCTTCCCATAAAATAATGAAACTGCCGCATTGTTTTTTCTAAGCTTTTGTGAAAGTTTAATCGCTTCTCTGTCTTGATTTATTGAGATAACTAAATAGCTTTCTTTTTTTGTGTTAACTTCAGCGAGAATTGAAAGTCTTTCTAATCCAAATGAAATTCCAGTGCAAGGTGTTCCATCGAAAGTGTAGCTTCCCCCGCCAGCAAGTGTTTCTTTTATTCCCTTGGATTTAATTTCAAAAACATTTCCATCGTAATAACTTAATCCTCTTACAATTGTTGGAGAAAATTTAACTTCAAATCCATAACTTCTGCAATAGTCCATCAAACTGATTATTTTTTTATAGCTCTCGAATTTTGAAAAATAAGATTCTCCTTTTTTCAGCAAATCAATTATTTTTTCAGCGCCAAGTTTTTTCAAATTTTCTTTTAATTCTTTTTCAGAGATTTTATCATATTTGTCAATTTCTCTTAGAACTTGCTCCCTGTTTTCTGTTTTCACTTTCTCAGATTCAAGAATTTCATTAAGAAGCTGTCTGTTGTTTACAAGAATGATTGGATTAAGTTTAACTTGTTGAAAAATATCATTTATTGCTGAAAGAACTTCTGCTTCCTGCCTTGGTTCTGCTCCAACAACATCAACATCGCACTGAATGAATTGCCTGAATCTCGCGGAACCAACAGGCTCATCTCGGAAAACAGGCCCGATTTCATATCTTTTGTAAGGAAGCTTTTTGTTTTGCATAAGTCTTTTCAGTTGGAAAGTGAATTCATATCTTAAAGCAAGCTCTCGCTTTCCCTTGTCTTTCAAGCTGAATATATCTGAAACAGCTTCATCATTTTTGTTGTCACCTCTAACAAATTCTTCATACTCAATAACAGGTGTTTCAGCAGGTTCAAACCCATACTTTTCAAAAGTTTCAACTATGATTTTCTGCATTTCTGCACGCTTTTTCGCTTCTTCTCCAGAATAATCTCTGAATCCTTTAACTGGTTCTGTTTTCATGTTAATTTTTTTAATAATTTCAAATCCTCTTTGATTAATTGAGTTTAAGATATTATTTAAGACTTTCTTATCCCGCGCTTTTTGTTCATTTCCTCGTGGTAATTAAGTTTATAATCTTGATTTTTTTAAATAAAAAGGATGCCTGCTAAAAAAACCATTCAAGAAAAAGAAGTTGACTTCTTACAAGCAGATATCAAAAGTGATTTTTATACTTCTAAAAAACGAATAGAATCTTCGGGGTATTTTATTCCTCACGCAAAAGAGTTAGTTGAAGCGCGATTGTGTTGCTCCATTTTTGAAGATAACCCTTTGGTGGATAATAGTGAAGTTAGATATTCTTGGACAAGAGATTTTTCGATTTATGTTCCAGGAGAAAAAGGGATTTACATCTCAAAAAGCAATAATTCTCCAATAATCAAAAATGACAAGCCGTGGTTTGATCAAAAAGGGCATATGTGGCCCTATGAGCAAAATAAATACGATGAAAAAAGCATGTTTTTAGATGAAAAGAATCTGCCTGAAATTTTAGAAGGTTCAATCTTCGTTGAAAATCCAGATTCTCAATCAGATGTAATAAGGTTAGAAGTTTATACAGCCAATTTTCAACAAAATCTTTTAGTAAGTTATCTGTTTGGAAAAGAAATTGCACAGAAATATGGGGTTTTATTAGAGCAATTAACAGGAGATGAAAAAAAGTTTATTCCTTTGGAATTGGATAAATCAGAAAGGCCTTATGCAAGGCAGCTTTGCTTGGGAAATATACTCACAACAAACAATCTCATTACAAACAAGTGCCGCCTGCACGTAGGAACTTTTGGTTCACAGGATGCAAGAATGATTGGATTGAATTAATTTTAATTGTTAAATTTTTCCAACAATCTCTTCAAGAGCCTCTTCTTTTTTGTTTATTCTTGCTTTGAAACATCTTTTGTTACCTTCATCTGGTTCAAATTGTCCGATATAATAATTTGTGAAATCCAGAGCAAGAACTCGATAAGCTGAAGCTCGATTCCTAGAATCCCCATTTATCTTCTTCGCAAAGAAAAAATTTCCCCATACGCTAATCTCTCTTGAAGGAATGTAAATAAATTCATCTCCTGCCCCGCCAGTTATGTTTATATGAGCTAAAATTACCCCCGTTTCTATCTCTCTTTCCTGTTTCGTTTTCCCTCTAAAATACATCTCGCAATATTTTTTATCTTGAGGTGTTATGGCATTTTTCATTTTATTTCTAACAGTACCAATCGTCTTCTTTACTGTCAATAATGTCTTCTAAATATTGATTTAGCTGTTCTAATTCCTCTAAAGATGCTTTTGAAGCAATATACAGAATATTATCTTCCAAAGAATTTTCCAACCTTAATATTTTTTTTCTCATTTCCGGATCTGATTCAGGCCTAACTGTAGCAGAGATAATTTTTCTTGTTAAGTTATACCTACCCTCTCCAACAAGAATCCCCCTCTTTTCTCCTTCGGTTCTATAAACTGAAACTTCTTCTAAATCTTTTGAGGTTAGTTTAGAAGGAACAATTTCTTTATTTGTTTTAATGTCTTTAACCCCCTTAACGATGCATAAATCGATTCCCATCGTTATTGCGAGAGTAAGATTTCCTCGTATTCTTTTTCTTTCCGCTTCTCTTTGGTAGGGAAATAAAAATCTTTTAAAATATTTATTTGCATCTCTTCTCTCTTCTTCAGAGATAATATTTTCATCTAAACTTCGGTTCATTTTTGTAGTTTTATAATTGGTCAAAGCCTAACTTCAAACCATATTTTACTTTTTTAGAAGAATCACTTTCTCTAACAATATGGCCTTGAATTTCAAACCCCTTGTAGTATTTATTATTCAAATTACGAAGAGCTACAGATAAAATTTCGAGTCCGCCTTCTCCTGTTCGGTATATAACAAATTCCTTAACTCCTCGATTAATGACCTGGTTATAGCAGTCTCCATAGACTTCCATTATAATATCCTTTACTTCAGAAACCAAATCTTTTGTATTCTCTTTTTGTGATACTTTGTCTAGTTTTTTTTCAAGAGGCATGAAAAATGATGCTTCTTTGGATATTTAAGGGTTTATATGCTAGAAAAGAAGTATTGCACTAATCTTGAAAATTATTTCACTTTTTCTTCCAGATTTATTTTAATCGCAGGAGCAACGAGAACTATTTTGTCATCTCTTAACTCAAATGTTCCAACTTGATATTGTGTTTTTTTGTCAGAGATATTTTTTGCAATAACTCGATAAGTAGCGCAAAGTCCCCGGTCTTCTTCATCAAATTCTTTTGGCAGTATAAATTCGCCCTTCTTTCCTGAACGTTGTCTATAAACAAAAACAAATTTATAACATTTTGAACAATATTTAATATCCTCCGCGATGCTTTCTATCCTTCTTTCTCGTTCTTCTGGAGTAAACCCATCTAGATAATGCTGAGAATACTCTCCATCTTTTTCAGAAATTATATCTGTTAGTCTTTGAGAGTCCATTTTAATAATCTCCGTAAGATAATTTATAATTATCATCATAAAAGACCATCCCGCTCTCCCAACTTTGCCCCACTAAGCATCTTCCTAATGGCTTGCCATTTTTCATTTTTTTATAAGTTTGCATTTCTTCTAATGTTTTAAAATAACTAATTTCAGAGTTAGGATTGTTCAAATAACTGTTTCTGATAAAATAAAATTTTTGCATAAGTTCCAATTCCGCATCAGTCATATTTTCTGGAAAAGAGCTGCCCAAGAAATTTCTTTTTGCAGAAAGAGCCATATCTTTAGTTCCAGTCACAACTCGGTTTATCAATCCTTTTTCTGAGGATTTATTCTCTTTTGGTTTTGGTTTATAAATTGCCATTTTGTTTAGTTTTTGAATTTAATTGAAGCAACAAGGCATTCTAAAGCATTCACAACATCTTTAGAATTTTCTTTGTTGTAAGCATCTTCTAAGTTTTCAAAGCAAATCCGATAGTAATTTTCATACCTTTTAGGATTAACTTGTTGAATGTATGTTTTAAATTCCTTAGCAAAACCGAGAGCATCTTCTTGTCCGATTAAAGTTTTGAATCTTGGGTGAATCTGGTGGTAAGCCCAGATATCATGACAGTTTTCTCTTGGAACAGGTTCATAACTTCTAAAGTCAGTTATAGCGGTGTAAAAGTCACCTTCGGTCATTCCTTCAAAGTCTGAAATTATAATTGGACTCATTTTTTTCTCCTGCAAATCTAGACATGAATCACTATTTAAACTTTTCTCTATGTCACTACTTTATAGGCACTAATATCTCCTAAAATCCCCAGAAAGCTGTCCAAAAAGTGCAAAACCTCTAAAAGACTGGAAATTTCTAGAAAAATCAGGGTTTTTAACTTGTTCGTAACCACTTTTTAGGTATTCCGCCCTGCTCAAAAGCCTTATAAACCCCCGAAACTTAAGGTAATCTATGGCTCTAACAGAGTTATTAGCAAACCCTTTATGGGCAGTTGGAATCTGGGCAGTTGTTGCCTGGGAAGCTGTCTGGAAAGGAATCGCACTATGGAAAGCAGGTAGAAACAACCAGTTAGGTTGGTTTATTGCCTTACTTATTCTAAATACTGTTGGAATTTTGCCTATATTATACCTCCTATTCTTTCAAAAATCTAAGGAGCGAAAGAAGCGATAAAATGCAAAAATTGATCAAATCAGTGGAAAAAAGAATCCAAAAAATGAGCTTTTGGGACATTTCCTTAATCAAAGTAGTGAGTGTCCTTTTTGGTGCAATTCTTGGAGTCTATTTCGCAGATGACCTTGAAGACAAGAGCTCGTTTATTTACATGATTGTTCTGTTTTTATTCAGTTGGGTTCTTGCTATATTTAGATTCTTTAAGAAAAAGTAAGGCTTTTGAAAGGGGTTAAAGAGTTCTTATCTTATTTTGTATAGATAGTACTCTCTTTTTTCAGGGCTAAACCTTTCTATGGCATAACGCAAAGAGGTTCTTGGAAGTTCGTGATAATTGTCATGAAGGAACTTTTCCAACAGTTTTTCATCTTTTTTGCCTAGTTCCCTAAGCATCCAGCCAACAGCTTTATGGATTAAGTCATGTTTGTCTCCTAAAAGCTTCTTGGAGATATCCAGAGTTGGCTGCAATTGATTGTCTCTTATCAAGCTTAAAGTGGAAATAATTGATATTCTCTTCTCCCAAAGATTAGTGGATTCAGAGAGTTTCAATAGAATTGATTTATCTTTATTTATCAAAAACTTGCCAACAATCTGGGGAGCACTGCAGTCAACCAAATCCCAGTTGTTCATTCTTTTGGCGTTTTTCAAATAAAACTTAAATGCTTTTTCTGGCTGGGTTTTAGAATGATTGCAAAGAATCATGGTTCCTAACATTCTGTGTTCATGGATTTTGCTGTCAAGCAAAGTCTCGATGTCTGAAAAATCCAAGTCTTTGTACTTTTTAGCTAGCTCTTTTTCAGTTGGCACATTTAATCCAAGAAATATATCCCCCTCCCCGTATTCTCCTTTGCCTGTTTTAAAGAATCTTTGAAATATCTTGATTTTCTCTGGATTCTTGAGTGAATCCATTTCCTTAATCAACTCTTTTAATCTTTCTTGAGTCATAAACTATTCAAGAAAAATGCAATTAAAAATGTTACCAGTCTTAAAGTTATCTTTTAGAAGTTATTTCTATCTGGCTATAGACTCCATTTGAGAATAGTCTTTTGTAATCAAATTCATAACCTTCCTTGGATGCAATTTTCAAGATTTTTAAAAAATTGGAGATGTTGTTTGAAGATTCTAAAGAGCAACTTTCATCTATAAGTGCCCATAATTTCCCTTGCATTTTTTGTTCAGGACTTGTTGTAACTGCTTTCAGAATACTTTCGCCTATTCCTTCTAATCCGAGTATCTCATCTAAGTCTCTTCTTAATCTTTTTCTAGTAGATGAGCTTCTTAATTTTTGAGAGATATCTTCATTGTAAAGCATTGGCTCTTGAGTTATTTGATTTGCAACCGATTGCAAAACTAGTTTGCCTGCACCAGAGCCAAGATATTCATCTAAAGTTCTTACAAGCTCTTCATAAGCCATTTTTTGGTTGTTTCCAAAAGGGCTTTCTCTTTGATATTTGTTTATTTCTTGTGTCATTTTGTTTGTTTTTGAGTGTGAATAAAAAATAAAATAAAAAATAAAGTGGTTTGTTTCTACTCTAGAGATTTAATGGGCCTACTTTGTAAAATCATCGTATAAATTAGAGATTCTATCATAGGCATTAGCTATGTGTCTAAGAGGCAATTCGTTTCCAGCTTTTCTGATGGCATCTCTTCTTTCTCGAATTAAACCGATAGCGTTTTCTCCGCCAATTTTAGTAGCATATTCATTTAATCTCCAAGCGGTCCCTTCTAAGAAAGATTCTTTGAACTCTTCAAAAAATCCTTTTTTTATTTCTGCAGAGAATCTGTTTTCTGCTTCTGCTAATTCCTCTTCAAGGTAACCCAGATACTTTTCACAGTTTTCACTGTTAGCCACACTATGGGCTTTCTTAGCAAGGCAATTTCTAACTATGTATGCATCGTCTACTTCTAAGTGTTTCATTTTGTTTGTTTTTGTGTTAACCTCCTTACACTACTTTGTTAGTGTGTTTGGATTTGTTTGATTATGAATTGAAAAAAATAAAAAATTTGTATGAGGAACTTTATTCCTTATTAGTATTCTCCAGAGATACCCTTTGATTGAAGATAAACTTCTACCACGTTCTCTCCAGCTGTGTTTTTTAAGGAGTTACCATAAGCAATTCTTGTATCCTGAGTATATCCTGTTTTGTTTAACAAATCAGCTAATGCTTGTACTCCTTTAATCTCGTCAGGAGATACTACAACTAAAAGTCCTTTTGTGCCATCCTTGTGTTCATGCACAGTGCTTTCTGCTAAAGCATAGAGAAGAATTTCACCTAATTGTGACTTACCCCCTGCAACTAGAGAACTCACTCCAGTGCAAAATCTTTCAAGATCTCCAATCTTTTCTGTTTCTTGTGTCATTTTGTTTGTTTTGTATTAACCTCCTTACACTACTTTTTTTTATTGTGTAAGCATAATAATTATATACAGAACTAGTATTTAAATCTATCTTTTTGTAACTCCTTTAAAGTAACAACTTAGTTTGTGCTTATAAGCACAATAAATTGGGCAGCTAAAAATGTTTATAAATTCTGAAGAAGCAAAGAAAATATGGCAAATTTACTTGGAAAACTATTTGCAAAAACCGCTCCTAAAGTTAACTCTTTGAAAGAAATGAAAGATATTCTAATCTTAGAAGATGATCGGTTCAATCAAGAAAGGATGATAAAACAAATTCCAGCAGGTTTAACTTATTTTCTTGCAAGTGATGGACAAGAATTTGAAATGTTCTTCGAAGAAGATAACAAAGCTAGAATATATTTTTTAGATAATCAAGTTCCAGACATATTAGGAAATAAGGGTTTTCATTTTTTGAAACATTGTAATTATTTATTGAAACACGACCCAAATGCAATCGTTTTTTATCATGGGTCAGTTTCGTGGGATAGAGATATAATTGATTATTGTGAAGAACACGGAGTTAAAATGATTAATAGAGAATATCCTTGGTTTAGACTCGCAATTAAAAACGGATTAAAAGATTATCTTAAAAGAAATTCCAAAGATGTTTCCAAAGAAGATTCAGAAAGAATTTCACGAGCCATAGAAGAAATTAAGGAATAAAATTATTGAAACCAGAGGAATCACTTTTTTATGCCTAGTTTTTCTAAGTTTTCCTGAAGAAGATTAATAGTTAATCTTAAGATTGGCAAATACTCTTCGTCGTTTGCTTTTCTAACAGCTTTCAAGTACTCTGCTCTTTGCTTATGATAAATATTTATCCAAGGATAATTATTTTTGTTTAAGATGAAATTCATCAAGAGCCTAGACATTCTTCCGTTTCCATCCACAAAAGGATGAATTGAAACAAACTTCATTGAAAAAATCACAGCTAATTCAAAAGGATGCATCTTGTTTTTGTTTTGTTTGTACCAATAAATAAGATTCTGAATCAGCTGCGGAACTTTTTCATAAGATGGAAATGAAACATCTGCTCCAAATATCCTCACAGGGGTTTCACGGTATCTTCCAGCAAATCTTTCACTTATTCCTTGAAGGATAATTGAGTGCAGCTTTAAAATCAGTTTTTCATTTAAATCTCCTTTGTAGTTTTTGATGAATTCTATTGCTTTTTGGTGATTTCTTGCTTCGTTTATTTCTCTAAGAGTTCTGCCTTCAGGAACAAGTCCTTCATTTAAAACTAAATGCGTGTCTTCTAAAGAAAGCGAGTTTCCTTCAATTGCATTGCTGTTATAAGTCAGTTCTGTGAAAAAATGAGTTTCAAATTTTTCAAGCTCTTCTCTGGAAAGACTTTTCATCGCTTTCAGGTAATCTGTTTTAAGCTTTTCAATTCTCAAGAAATCTTGCTTCAATAAACATTCAGACTTAACCTCTGTTGCGAGTTCGATTTCAAATTCTTTTTTCAAATCATTGAGCTTTTCTCGAGCAATCATGCCTGTTCCAAGATATTTGCTGGTTTTCACCCATTTTCCATTTTCACGGGAATTGCGAATAAGATAATTATGCTTTTTTCCATTCACTCTGCGAATTTCATGATAAACCATAAAGAACTATGTGGGCACTTATTTATAACTCTTTGCATTTGTGCCCATACAAAAGATTACGCTTTAGAAACTTTCTTAGCCAAGGCCCTAAACCTAATTAAGTCCTCTTTAGAATCCAAAGTTTTTTCAGGTAACTTTTGCAAGTCAAACCAACCATACTCTTCAGATTCACTATTAAGAACAATCTGCTCTTTTTCATTCATTGTTGTAAAACAAACAAACCACACTGCATGGCATGTTGGATTAAAACAAGGACTTTCGTTAATATCTAAAAGTCTTATTTTTTCAGGATCGAATATTACTCCAATCTCCTCTTTAGCTTCTCTAGCGCAAGCATCCCTAACTGTTTCGCCTAATTCTAACATTCCCCCTACATTTCCCCAATCTAAACCCCTTCGAGCTCTTTTTTCGGCATTTCTTTTTAGAAGGAAGATTTTTGAAAAATCTTTATTAAAAACACATAAAATAACTCCCAAACCGAATTTTTTCTCTGGAGCACCCATATTTTAATCAAGAGGCTTTAATATAAAAATGTTGTCTAAAACAGGAAAAATCTAAATATAACAGATTGATAAAATAAATATGACAGAAGAAACAGAACTTAAATTTATTGTACAAAATTACGGTGAAATAGCTAGAAAATTGATGGACAAATCTGAGTTCATAAGCACCGCGTATGAATTAACAGTGATGTATGATAACAAAGAAAAGAGCCTTTTCAAAGAAGATGCAAGATTAAGATTAAGACAAATAAAGAATTTGAGAAATAATCTTGAGACTTGCGAGCTTAGCTATAAAAAGCCAAAAACTCGTGAAGGAATTAAAATAGAAGAAGAAGATGAAGTCTCTGTTTCTTCTTTTAAGGAGATGCAAGAAATTTTGCTTAAAATAGGGTTCTTTAAGGTAAGCAGTTACGACCGAGTAAGAGATACTTTCAAAAAAGACAACTGTAAGATAACCTTAGATACTTTTTCATTTGGGAATCTTTTAGAAATAGAAGGAGAAATAAATTCAATAAAAAAAATTGCCAAAGAGTTAGGGTTAAACTTAAAAGACAATACTTCTAAATCTTGCGATGACATTTACGATGATATTTGTAAAAAGCAAGGAAAAGAAACAGACGCTCACATCTTGCACACTAAAGACTCTCTGAGAAAAGCAATAGAACAAAGAAAAGTTATCTTAGTCTAAATTTTTCTCACTCCACTTTCTCCAGATTAAGTCAAAATCTTCTCCTAGAACTTTCTTGAATTTGAAGTTATACTCTCTTAAATGAATTTAAAAATTTTTGAGTATGTTTTCAAATTCAGCCCCTCTTAATTTTTTTAAAGATATTCTCAACCAAATAGAATATCTCCGAGGATTCTTAGAGATTTCTTTTCTCAAATTTTTTAAAGAAATAAACTTATAATCCATAACTTCCTGAGGATTAGGTTTAGGACTCTTATTAGATTTTCCTAAAAAGACACAGTCATATTCATTCTCCGTAAGCCCATTTGGAAATTTAGCTTTATAAAAAAAACAAAAAAATTTTTTTAATTTACAATCAAAACCCATCTCTTCTTTGAGCCTTCTATGAACCGCTCGGTTATAAGACTCTTTAGGTTTTGGGTGGCTACAGACTGTATTTGACCAAATTCCCCCACAATGATATTTTTCCTTTGCTCTTCTTTGGATTAAGAGATCTCCTTTAGGATTAAAAACAAAGATAGAAAATGCTCTGTGGAGCTTACCTTCT
>JAKLIN010000002.1 GCA_022709585.1 Nanobdellota archaeon
AAATCTTGAACCATATATGACTTTTTTGCAAGTTTTTCTAAATGGGTTAAAAAAAGGGTATAAGCCTCTTCTTTCAAAGTTTTATCCAAAATTATTGGTCCTTTAATAAAAGTATACACTCTAAAAAACTTAGAAAAAACATTGAAAAGAAAATTATATCTCTCTTTGAGATATTTTACAAAAAGAGGCCCGGAACTCAAAACGAGCTGTCCCACAATTTTTTCTCCTTTTTTTACCAATAAAAATTGGTTTTTCATTCCCAATGCTTTTTCAAGATATTCTGCGTAACCTGAGGTTTGATAGATTGAACCCCCTCCTTTTTTAACGCGATTATCCCATTCAAAGTCAGGTTGCTCTAAAATGTCTAAAGATAATTCCATATTAAAATGGACCTGAAAGGGTTTAATCTTAGCAGGCCCGTAATTAATAGACTTCAAAGAGGTTTTAAATTCTTTTTGTATCTAAAAATCATTATATATTTAAATTTAAAATGCTCATTAGGAAAATGATAAAGTTCCATGCAGACAGAAATATTCTTTTTTCAGAAGTTGAGGGAATAGTCTCCAACAAAGAGAAATTAATTTCTTTAATTAACAAAGAGTATTCTTCCAAAGAGATTACTCTAACTAATTACGGAAGAACTGCTTTTCAATTAATTTTAGATAGATATAACTTAAAGAATTGCAGAATAATGATTCCTGCATTTATTTGTTCTGTTTTTGTAGAGATCTTCAAAGAAAATAATATTACTCCAGTCTTAATAGATGTTGAAAAAGATACTTTCAATATTAGTCCAAGAACTCTAAGAAAAGGATATGACAAAACTGCAAGGGCCTTGATTGTGAACCATATGAATGGGCTTCCTTGCGAAGTTGAGTTATTAAAAAAAATTCTTAATAAAAATCAGATTCTAATTGAAGATTGTGCACATTCTCTGGGAGCAGTTCATAACAAAAAAAAGGTTGGAACATTTGGAGATGCTTCTTTTTTTAGTTTGTATAAAAGTCTGCCCTCTATTTCAGGAGGATTTGCGCTAACTTCCGGAAATTTAAAGAAACTAAATTCGGACAAAAATCCTTCTTTGTTATCTTTAGGTTACTATCTGGGAAAAAATGCTAATTTTATAAAAAATTTCAAAAGAGATAAGGGATTGTATGAACAAGATTTGATTTACGAAAATATTAGATTAAAAGGAATAAGTTACGTTTCTGAAAAAATCGCTTCTTATTATTTTAAAAACATTAAAAAAATAATTATTTCAAAGAGAAAAATTGCCAAAATTTTACGAACCGCCTTAGATGGAAAAGTAGAATTGCAAGCAGATTCCAAGAACGAACATGTGTATACTTACTTTAGTTTTCTTCTTCCAAAAGAAATTGCTTCTAAAAGATTGCGCTTTTTGGAAATTTTAAGAAGAAATGGGGTTATCGGAAGAATAATCTGGAACAAACCTTTAAATAATTATTTTTCAAACCAATGTCCTAATGCAAAAGAAATCTCTGAGAGAATAGTGGGGGTTCCATTAAATTATCATTATTCAATTATGGATTCTAAAAGACTTGCGACAATAGTTCAAGAATCACTAAGAGATTTGGAGAGTGAATCTGAATAAGTTAGAAATCTTATTAAAGGAGAATCTATTTAAAAAAAAATGAACAAGAAAGAAGAAATTATAAAAGAATATCAACAAGAGGATTTTGTGGAAGATTTTGATAAAACAAGATCTGAATCTATTTTTTTACAAGAAAAGCATCGTTTTGAGACTAAACTTATTCAAAAAGCAATTAAAAGTATAAAGAAAAAAGAAGTTCAAGTTTTAGATGTAGCATGCGGAACTGGGCGGTTGTTAACCGAAATTATCAAAAGCCCTCGAGTAATATATACGGGATTAGATACTTCTCCAGCAATGATTAAAAAGTTAAAAGAGAAAAATAAAAGTAACCGTGTAAAATTAGTCCTTGCTGATGCTGCGAAAATGCCGTTTCCAAATGAAACTTTTGACGTAACATTCACATATCACTTATTATGGCACATTCCTCTAGAAGACCAAAATAAGATAATAAAAGAAATGATTCGAGTCACTAAAAAAGGTGGATTAATTGTTTTTGATTCCCTTAATAAAAACTTCTTATTAGAAAAAGTCAGAAAATTATTTGGATTGAAAACAGACCTCGAAATGTACCGAGTTAATTATCAAAAAATTAAAATGATGATTTATCCTTTGAATTTTAAAACAGATAAATTACTAGACGCTCCGATTAAAAACAAAATTTTATTTAGAATATTAAACATTTTAAACAAGTTTAACAAATTTTTACCCTCCTCTTTATTTCATATGATCTTCTTCACAATAAAAAAATAAAATGAACATCTTAATTGAAGGAGGGGACTTGAATCCTCCTTTTGCGGAAGGAACGAGAAATGTTGCAATAACTCATGCAAAGGCTTTAATAAAAAAGGGGCATAATGTAGTCATTCTTACAAGAAACAAGTCTAGAATTAATGGGAAAAAATTGATAAAAAAAGAAACCATTCAGGGAATCAAATTTTATCGTTGGTCTAATTATTTCGAATTAGCTTTCTTATATCAAAAAATAATACAAAAAGAGAAAATAAATTTGGTTCATTTCTTTGCAAAAGGAGGAAGGCCTAAAATTTATCTTAATCTCTTGAAGAGGCTGGGAAATAAACCCTTTATTTTTACTCTCCTCGGTTTGCCCGTATATTCTCCCAAAAAAGTTGAAAAAGTCATAATAGGCTCGTTGAATAATGTAAATTTAGGAGTTATCACCTCAAATGTTCTTCTGAATAAATTCAAAAAAGGCTTCAAGAATACAATTTATGTGCCAATCGGAATTGATTTTGATAAATACACCGTAAAGAAAGAAAAAAGGGTTTATGTATTGGCTTTAAGAAAACCAACCGAACAAACAGTGGACGCTTTCAAAAGATTGAAAAAAGAATTTCCTTCTATCAAATTTGTATTTAATTCTTCAACATTAGATAAAAAAGATAAAATTACTGAAGATGTCTTGGAAAATTTCGAAGTGATTGGAAATAATGAGAGGATGCCAGATATTTTTAATAAAACTCTTATTTTAGTGGATTTGCATGATAAAGAATTTCCCTTAAGATGCGCCTCTCCTCCTGTTGCAATTATAGAAGCTCTTTCTTGTGGAACAACTGTCGTGTCTACAGATATGCCTGAAATTAGAGAAGTTATTACAGACAAAAAAAATGGATATTTAATAGATTCAGAGAAAGAAGAAGAAATTTATACAACTCTAAAAAATTTACTAAATAAAAAATTGAAAAAACAAAAGATTTCTGCTCATTCTATGATTTCTAAATATAATATTAACAACGTAATTAAGACTTACGAACAGCTTTATCAGAAACTTTTGACTTCTTGTTGATAAGAATTAAAGAGAAAAGATAAAATAAATTACTAATTATTACTGCTAAACAGATTCCATATACCGCAGCCAGTTCTCCTTGAATGATAAATATTTTAATGAATGCGTAAGAAAGTAAAAGGCTGATTAAAGTGGTTAATCCTAGACTTAACACAATAGACTTTGGATTGCCTCTTGCGATTAAAAAGCTGCTGTAAAGAGAAGTCATTGGGCTAATTAATAATAACAAACTGAGAACTCTTAAGATATTTACAGAAGGTGCATACGCAGAACCATAGAAGATTTTAATAATCTGAGAAGAAAAAATCATAATAAAAATTACTGCAAGAATAGAAATAAGAACTGTGAGTTTTACAGATTTGTTAAATGTTTTAAATAACTCCTTTCCTGAAAGCCTGCTAAATAAAGGAAATAATGCGCTTGAAAAAGCAATTAAAGGAATAGATGAACCAATAAAGCCCATTGCAATTTGATAAAATCCGATAAATTCAGATGAAATGAATCTTCCTAAGAATATCATGTCTACATAGCCTAACAAAAATCCTGCCAATCCAAGTAAGAACATCTCTTTAGTGAATTTTGTTATTTCTTTTTTGTCTGAGAGAGAAAATTTGTATCGTTTTGATTTGTTAAACAGAATTTTTCTTTTAATCGCTTTCCAAAATAAAAGTAATACAATTATCCAAAGAAGAACTAAAGAAGAGATTATACCAAAAACCTTTCCAGAAGAGGAATAATCTTTTAATAAAAATAAAATTACTAATGGAATTACAATTATTCTTAATCCTTGAAAGAGTGCTTCTCTATAAAAAAGAGTTTTAAAATCATTTAATGATTGCAATAGAAGTTGCAAGAATGAAATTGTTCCTGTAACAATTAAATAAAGTGAACCTGCAACAAGAGCTAAAAAAATAGGTTTGTTGTAATAGATTTCGGATATAAAATAAGAAAGAGCTAGAAGTGCTCCTGCAGAAAACAACACTCTGATAAATTTTATTTTTCCCAAATAAAACATGTATTCTTTTGCTTTTGCTAAGTTTTTTTGTGCAATAGAACGAGAAATAAACCTTACCACTGTTTGATTTATTCCTAAATCTGTGAATGTTGCAAAAAGAAGAATTGTTGCTAAAGCTAAAGAGTATAATCCAAATAATTCCGGAAGTAAAAGTCGGGCTAAAACAATGGTAAATAAAACAGAACCAACTTTAGAGATAATATTTGCGGATAATTGATACATTGAATTTCTAACCGCTATCCCTATATTTCCAGAGAAATCTCTTTTTCTTATTCTGTTGAAAATTTCTTTTAAGTCTTTTCCCTCTTTTTTTAGGATATTTTCCATTTAAGCATTAAAGATTATTTGTTTTTATGCTTTGTGAATTAGTACTCTAATGCGTAAATAGCAAGAAAATAATATTACTCTTTCTTTATGCTTTTAATCAAATCAGCGAAAGCTGGACGAGTGATTAAAACACCCAAGCTTATTCCAACAAGTGTTGTGAAAACAAATCCTTTCAATAATCCTGCTCCTGCCCACCAAAGAGGAACTAGTGAAGCTACTGTTGTTAAATATGCTCCTGTAATGATTGCAAACGCTCTCTTTAATTTTTGCTTAAGCCCCAACGTTTCTTTGTTCTGTTCACTTGCTTCATCAAGAATAACAATTTGATCGTCAATACCTGTACCTATTGCAGCTAAAATTCCCGCAATACTTGGTAAATCTAAATCCCATTTCAAGAAAGCTGCAATTCCCAAGGTGATAATAATTTCACTTGTAGCGACAATCATTGGAAGAAGTGCTGCTTTAGAACGATATCTTAAGAAAACAGTTAATGCAACCAATGCAAGTGCGACAACTCCCGCAATAAGAATATATTTGAAGAAGCTATCTCCTAATGTAGGGGAGATTGTATCCAACTTAACAATTTCAAGTTGGAAAGGAAGACTTCCAGTAATCAAAATTGTTTGAAGATTCTTCATTTGTTCTTTAGC
The DNA here is from genome assembly GCA_022709585.1 of Nanobdellota archaeon. Taxonomy (GTDB): domain Archaea; phylum Nanobdellota; class Nanobdellia; order Pacearchaeales; family GW2011-AR1; genus JAKLIN01. The sequence continues at coordinate 5,409 of JAKLIN010000002.1, forward strand.
ATTATCGTATGCTTGCTTTTCTGTTTCTCCGACAGCAGAACCTTGAATAGAAATTTGAGTTGTTACAACTCCTTTTAATCCTTCACTGATGAGAAGACTGTCCATTAACTGATCATCTAAATACAAATCCAAAGTTTCATTAAGATAAACACCTGATTGAGTTCTGTTTATATCTAAATTCTTTGTTATTTCAGCATGTCTTGTTGCTGCTCCTTGACTTAAATAAACAGTGAATCTAAACTGGCAAAAATATCCTCCTTCTGTAGGCTTGCAAGAGTAAATTCCAGAATCCTGCCCGCTTCTTGCAACATCTGCTACATCTCTTTCTCCACCAATGAAAACAAGTTGCTCTCCAACTTTAGCTTCAAATTTACCTTGTTGTGAAACTAAATTCTTTAAATCTCTTGGTGTTGCTCCGGCAATTTCAATTAAAACGAAATAATTTCCATTCAAGTCATTTACAGGTTTAAGATTCATTTCGGAAACACCATAAGCATTGAATCTGTTTCTCATTATGTCAACTAAATCATTTGCTTCTGTTAATGTTAAAGAATGATTTTCTGCTTGAATAATTGCTCTAGAGCCTCCTGCCAAGTCCAAGCCCCATTTAAGATTTGAACTAGGGACTTCTGAAACAGAGAACTCCAAGGGATTATTTGAAAACACAATATATTCTGCTTTTTTTGTTTGGATTATTGTTTTAGTGTCTTCAGATAAATTTGTTTTTTCTTTAAGAATCTCTAAAAAATCATTTACAGATTTGATTGATTGCCCGTCAATAGACTGAATTACTTCCCCATTTCTTAATCCTTCATTGAAAACAGAGGAGTTCTGAACAACATTTGTAACTAAAACTCCTTTTTGCCCAAATGTAGGAGTTATAAAAATTGCAACTAAAGAGAATACAAAAATGATAATCCACAACCAAACTCTCCAAGTAAGTTTAATTTTCATTTTGCTTTTTGCTCTTGCTTTCTTTGTGAAGAGCATGCCATTTAGTTATTGAAACATTTGTTAACCAAGTATTCATTAAATCAAAAGAAAGTCCTAGCATCATAATCAAAAATATTTGATACAGAACAGATGAAAAAGGCCCAACAATAAGGAATGCTGCCATCACTGCAAACAAAGAAGTGAAAGTCATAGTCATTCCTGTTTTAAAAGATTCAAATATTACTCTATTAACAGATTTGCCTTTTCTGTTAAGCACTTTATTTGCAAGTAAAATATCCGTATCAACAGAATAACCGATAAGCATTAAGAAAGCGACAATTCCTGCGCTGGAAATTTCAATTCCTAAAAGATTAACAACAACTAAAGCCATGATAATGTCTGCAAATGCGGAATAAATAACAGCTAAAGAATGAACTATGCTTTTGAATTGAAAGAAAACAACGAGAGACATTAAAAGGAAAGATACAGAAATTGCAATCAAAAGCTGTTTGTAAAATCCCTTGCTAAGTGTTTCTCCAGAAAATTCAAAACTACTATTTTCCGGTGTTAATTCATACCCCAAAAATTCTTCTAAAACTTCTCGGGTTTCAGCTTCTCCACTTTTGGTTTCAACAATAACTGCAAGCTCTTCTCGAGAAATTAAATCAGAAACTTCTCTTACATTTACTCCTTCAAGTTTATTGGAAATTGCTTGCCTTAATTCTTCAGAATTTATTTTATCATTTATTGTAACAGAAGTTCCTCCTGTTAGAGAGATATCTCTATTGAATAAAGCATCATTTTTTTCATAGAATTGAACCATATAAACAAGAGAAAAAATAAGCAAAGCTAAAGGAATCAACAAAAGAAGTTTGTAATTCTTATCGTGAAATCTCGCAATTTTTTGATATATTCTTTCTTTATTCATTTGAATTAAATGCGCAGGCCGGGACTCGAACCCGGGCGATCTGCTTGGAAGGCAGATATACTAACCACTATATTACCTACGCATGTAAATAGTATAAAATTTCGTGTTTTAAATGTTGCGAAAAGGTGAAAAACACGTTACTCAATCGTTTGTTTAAATTTAAAAGACAATAATTAATTCTTTAAAAAAGAGCAGATTTTATCAATTATCTCCTGCTTTCTACAGATATTTCCATGATTCATTCTCTTTTTTGTTAAACCAGGTTTTAGCGAGAGAGCTTTCAGATAAAATTGCATTTTCCGGAATAAATTTTTTTAGAATTATTTTGTTATCTTTTAGTATCACGATTAATTTGCCTCCTTCAGAGAAGCCCTTCCTCATTTCTAAGGGTATAACTACCTGCCCTCTTGAACTCATTTTAGTTGTACCAATTATCATAAATAAGAATCGTAGAAGTTATATTTTAATCTTTTGCTGAGAGAAATAAATTGTATGTAATATAATGCCCCTGACAGGATTCGAACCTGCGACCCCCACATTAGGAGTGTGGTGCTCTAATCCAGGCTGAGCTACAGGGACAACAAATGAAATTATGCAGGAGAGAGGATTCGAACCTCCGAACTCACTAAGAGACGGGATTTTGAGTCCCGCGCGTTTGACCACTTCGCTACTCCTGCTTGAAGTAAGTTAAAAAAACAAGAATTAAACTTGTTTTAAAAGTATCGATAATTAAAATCTTCTAAAAAATTATTCTAAGTTTAAAATTAATGAATTGGAATTATTTAACCTTTTTAGAAATCAAATCCAAGTCTTTTTGCAATGCGTCAACAGATTTCAAGAAAACATCTTTTACGTCTAATTGCCCAACAGATTCAACAGTAATAACCAGCTCATTTTTTGGAGTTATCTCAAGTTTTCTGTTGTTCTTTCTGCAAATCTCTTCACAAACATCTGAAACTTCTATCTTTAAGTTGTCGTGGATAATTATGCTTTTGCCTTCTTTTTTTACTTCGTTGTTTGGACAGATTTTTTTGAATTCGTCATATAAATCCGCATCAATTTTTATTTCAGAAACATTTCTGTAGTATAAAAATCCTGGAGAGAATTTTGAATGTTCAACTCCTCTACCTGTTTTTGCATGTGCAACAAGTTGCAATTCTTGCTCCTCTTCCAAATAAGTGATTGGCAATTTATCGTAAACAACGCCTAGTCCTCCAGTGAATTTTCCAGAATAAACAAATCCTTCTCCTTTTGCAGAAAGACTCATGTCCATCTCTGTTTTTTCGCTTACAGATTTGTCCATCTTTAAGGGAATTAAACCAATTCTGTGGGCAACTGTTTCATCATACAAAGCTGAGTCGTTTTTTACTATTTCAACCTCGTCTATTGCTAGAATTGGAATCTGATTTATGTGCCTTCTGATTGCATTTGCTAAACTTTCAGAAATTTCAGCTCTGAATGTTATCTGATTTGGTTTTTGTTCAATTATTTGCATTTTAATATTTGGAAAAATAAGGTTTTAAACTCTTCTTCCTCTTCTTCCTCCCTTCTTCTTTGGTCCTCCTCTTGGGATTCTTGTAACATCTAAAATGTTTACTACTTTGAATCCAGATCTGGATAAGCTTTTGATTACTGCATAAGCTCCAGGTCCGAGAGATTGACTGTTTGTTTTTGAACGTATTCTAACATAAAGTGATTTTATTCCTAAAGGTGCGATTTCTTCTGCAACTCTTTTTGCAATAAACATAGCAATTGTTGGATTTGCTTTAAGTCTGTCATGCTTAGTTGCCATTCCTCCTGTGACTTTAGAAAGTGTTTTTCCAGACATGTCTGTAACATGAACAATAGTATTATTGAAAGATGTATAAATATGAACAATTGCTTCTAATTCTGGCCCTTTCTTTCTGTCAGACTTTTCATCGTCTTCTTCCATTTCTTGCTTTATTTTAAGCTCTCCTCCGCTCATTTCAGAGGTAACTTCTTCGATTTTTCTTTTCATTTTATTCTTCAGATTCCTCAGCTGTTTCGGCTTCCTCGGATTCAGCTGGTTTTTCTAATTTAATTGCTTTTTTAGTTTTTTGTTTTAAACTAATTTTATTTTCAAATTCAACAGGAACAATATAAGAAGGGCTGTCTGTAACATTTTTATTCACAATTATCTTTCTGTGAGTTATTGCTTGTCTTGCTGCTTTCATTGTTGGCAATATTTTCTTTGCAACAACGACAGATTGAAGTCTTCTTTGCAAATAATCTTCTTTAGTTAATGAAAGAACATCTGCAATCGATTTAACATTAAATCCAATTTTTTTAAGTCTAGCGAAGAATGCTTGCTGCTCTTGTTGACTTGCAGTAATCAAATTTTTTGCTTTCTTTCTGATAAGCTTAACTTTTGCATCAGCTTTCCAGATTTCAGTTTTGCTTTTTAATCCGAATTTCTCGATGATTATTGCTTCTTCGTCAATTCTTGCCTTATCAAAAGGTCTTTTTGGTCGTGAATAAAGTTTATGTTTTCTTTTCATTTTATTTAGCAGCTCCAGCAGCTTTCTTTTTAATTCCGACACCCTTGCTTCTGTTTCTTCTGAAGTGACTTCTTGTTCTTTGTCCTCTTACTGGAAGATTCAAGTAGTGTCTTAATCCTTTGTAACTTCTAATTTGTTTTAATCTTTTAATATCAAATTCTTTTTTTAATTCCAAATCTGTTCCAACAATATGCCCATCTTCTCCTGTTTCTCTATCTTTTCTTCTGTTCAATAAGAATTTAGCAAAAGTAGGTTTTTTTATGAATTCAGAAATTTTCTTTATGTCTGCTTCGTTTAAAGCTCCAACTTTGGTTTTTTTGTCTAATCTTAAAGAAACGCAAACAGCATTCGCGATGCTCCATGAAATTCCTTTGATTTTTGTAAGAGCAGGATAAATTGCCATATTTGCATCTACATCTGTTCCAAGAATTCTAACCATTCTACCTAAATGCTCTTGTTGCTTTGCTAGCATAGGGTTCATTTTAGGTTTTTGTGCTTCTTTCGTCGCTGTTTCTTGTTTTTCTTTTGCTTCCATGATATTTTTTTAATGAACGAACAAATTATATCTTTCCAAATCTACCAGCTCTTTAAAAATCCTTCTCTCAATAGCTTTTTGGGGGTCTGGGAGATTTGGAACCCTTTTCCTTATGTCTTCAAAAGACTTGAAAGGCTCTTCTTCTCTTTGTTTAATTATTTCTTGCATATGCTTTTTTCCGAGTCCAGGCAAAAATTCCAGCTGATGAACTCTTTTATTAATTGCATCAGATTTGTTGTAAAACTCTACAAATTCAGCTTCTCTTTCTCCAACAATTCTTTTAATGAATTCTTCTAATTGAGCTTTTCCTGCTTCTGTTAGTTTATCTCTTGCGAGTCTTCCAGAGATGTAATAAACTTTATCTCGTTTTCCCTCTCCGATATAGACTTTTTCTCCGATTTCAAAAGCTGAACCTCTTCGAGGAACTAATTCTAAAAGAGTAAGATTTTTTTCACCTATAGCTTGCACTATTGGAATCATTTTCTTTTCCAAAGGATATCCGTTTGGTAAATATTCTAGTACAATTGCATATTCTTCTTTTTCCATGTTCTTTACCTGTAATGTTTAACTATATCCAATATTTTTTGGATTTCATCTTCATCTAATCTTACATCGATAAAGATTTTGTTTAAGTCTTCTGCATTTTCCGGCAAAAGATCTATCACTTTGGAGATATGCTCGGATTTTATTTTTAACAGATTTAGGTCTTGGAGTTTTGCTCTAAGCTCTTTAGCTTTCTTTGCGTCGATTTCAACAAATTTGTTTATGAAACCAGCTAACTCGCTAGCGCTATCATTACCTTTAAGATATTCGCCTGCTTCAGCCATACTTAATGATTCTCTATTTCTTATCATTTTGTTGTTTTTGGTTTCTTATCAGCCTTCGCTGCTTTGATTTGTTTTATTTTTTTCAAATGGATAGGAGCAATTAAAAATTGCTTTTTTTCGTTTTGATCTTTTAATCCAAGAATATAAGATTTTCCTCTTCTGCCTTCAATGGTTCCTGTTTTTCCTTGAAGTCTTAATGGAAATTTGGAGTCAACTGTTGGTTCTTTAACTACTGCAGCACTATCTCCAATTTCAAATTCTTGAAAGTGCTTGCTAAGCCCAGGTTTTCCACGACTTATTACTCGATTCATCTTTCCCATGTTTTAAACAAATAGACTTCATTTAAAAAGCTTCGCATGCTAAGTGCATACTAGAATTCTTATCAAAGCGATTTAAAGTTTAGACATATTTAAACTTCTAGAGGTATTGTTGAATAGCTCTAAATTATTACTGTCTCTTGCATTTTCCATTGATGCGACGATTGCTTTGAACATCTTTTCTCCCCAAACTCCAACGCCGCATTTGTCACAAAAGTCAATAACGCTATTGTCTGAAATTTCGCTTTTGCAGTAAATACATTTTTTTGTCATGGTCTCCTCCTTTGTTCTAAAACTGTACGCTCTAAAACTTATTTTGTTTTTAAAGATTTGTATATCCTGAATAGTAACTTTTAAAAAGCAACCCGTTTACTACAAAATATGATAATTCCAATAAGATGTTTTAGTTGCGGTAAACCAATCGGCCACTTGTGGGAAGAATACAAGAAAAGAGTGGAAGCTGGAGAGAAATCTGGCAAAGTTTTAGATGAACTTGGATTGGAAAGATACTGCTGCAGATCAATTTTCTTAGGGCAAACAGACTTAGTTAAGCTTGTTGGAAAATTCAAGAAAGTTTAAACTTATTTTGTGCGCTAGTTCAATTTTTATTTAATCTTAATCCATTTTCCATCGAGAAATTGTGCCACAATTTTCACATTTCATTGATTTTGTTTTTTTATTAATTCTTATTTCAGGATGTTTGTAAACACTGAAACATCTTTTACAGAATAATTTTTTGTTTGCTCCTAGCTTGAGATTATGCTTCATTGCAAGGGTTTTTATTTTCTTAACTTGCTCGGGAGTTTTATTTTTTATATTATTTCTTAGGTTATCTTTTATCTCGGAAAAGAATTCTTGAATCTCTTTTATTGCCTCAGTCTTGGACAGCTGTTTAAGTGATTTTTTTTGCATGGGAAATAATTTGAAACAGTTAATAATACGAGAATAAAAATAAAAAAAGGTGAGAGGGCATTACTGTTTCGCACCCTTTTGAGGAACTAACGCAGTAACGTAATTGGCTTGACTTCTGAGTTCGGAAAGGGATCAGGTATTGTCCAACTACTGTGGCCTTCTACGATTTTTAGATAATCTGACTGTTTTTAAAGCTTTTGATGAAGATAAATGAGATGAAAAGCTAAGTTTTTTATAATGCCAGTTGTATGAAACTTTACGCGGAAATGCCGGAGTGGTCAAACGGGCTGGATTAAGGCTCCAGTGGCTTAGTGCCTGCGAAGGTTCGATCCCTTCTTTCCGCATTGAAACTAACAATCAAAAACTCGAACCCCCTGAAAAGCCAAACAAAAACCTTTAAATAATGTTATTTTCAAGACATATTGTATAACTCAATAAACCTGCGAGTTAAACGCGTAAGCAGGAGTTTCGACTTCTGTAAACATTATAAGACAAAATGAAATCAAATACAAAGATAAATGAGCAAACAAAAAAGAAAACTAACCCCGAGTTAGTTGGAGCAATAATTGCTGCAAAGAAAAATGAATCTTGGAAAAGAGTTGCAGAAATTCTTTCAAGTCCAAGAAAGAACAAAAGAGAAGAAAATTTAACAAAAATAAATGCAGAAGCTAAAGAGGGAGATGTTATTGTCGTTCCTGGAAAGGTTCTTTCAATGGGCGAATTAAACAAAAAAATAAAAATTGTCGCACTTAGTTTCTCTAAGGGTGCTGAAGAAAAAATCTTAAAAGCAAATTCAACAATATCAACAATAGTTGATGAAATTAAAAAGAACCCAACTGCAAAAGCAGTTAAAATTTTAGAATGAAAATAATAGACGGACAAAACGCGGTTTTAGGAAGAGTTGCTAGCTATGCGGCTAAACAAGCACTTCAAGGAGAAGATATTGTGATTGTAAACTGCAAAGATTTGATCATCACTGGAAACCAAGAGTTCACTGAAAAAAATATTCACACAAGAAGAAGTAGAATCGGATGGAGCAGGCAAGGACAAAGATATTCCCGTGCTACTGAAAAGATGGTTAAGACTACAATAAGAGGCATGCTTCCTAATTATAGACTGGGAAGAGGAAAAATTGCTTTTGAAAAAATAAAATGCTACTCCGATGTTCCAAAAGAATTTGAAAATTCTGAAAAAATTTCTATCGCAAAAGATAAGAAGAAAGTATTTGTTAAAATTAAGGAGGTTTCCAAATGAAATCCGATAAGAGTAAAATAGTTCATTCTGGTAAAAGAAAAACCGCTGTTGCTCGAGCAGTTATAATCGAAGGAACAGGGGTTATCAGATTAAACAAAAGAGACTACCAAACATTGCCTTTCTTCGATAAATTAAGAATTGAAGAGCCAATAAGAATTGCAAAAGAAATTCTCGGAAGTATTAACTTTGATGTTCTTATTACTGTTCATGGTGGAGGACAAAAAGGACAAATTGAAGCTGCAAGAATCGCGCTTTCAAGAGCAATAATTGATTTTACAAAATCCAAGGAATTAAAAGAAGCTTACTTGACTTACGACAGAGGACTTCTTGTTGCAGATGTTAGAAGAAAAGAAGCTTACAAACCTGGAGACAGTAAAGCTAGAAGTAGAAGACAAAAGTCTTACAGATAATTTTTCTTTTTAGAAATTTAAGATATTTTCAATTTGATTTAATCTGCGACATAAACTAGTCTTGGATGATTAAATAATTCTTCTAAAGAGAAATGGTAAAGCTTGTTTCCGATTGCATCCGCAATTTTAACAATTCTCGGCTGAATGAATCTTCCATTTTCATCTCTTGATTTAATATAATTCTTTGCTTTTATCTCTTCAAATGGAAGAAGTGAAAAATGGGAAATAATTTTAGATTCATAATCTTCACAAGCTTCCCCGTCTAGATGAATTCCTAGATGAACTTTATCTTCTTTCATTTTTTCATAATTGTTATTCCACCCTTTTTTTTCTAAAAATTGGCTTATTAACTTTGGCGCTTCGTAACTAAGATTACAAGGAATATTTTTGTATTTTTCTCCCCTAAGAAGTGAAAACCACCAATCTTTTTCTTGCTCCATCCATTCTCTTGCACCTTCAAAATCTCTTTTATGCTTACCCAATTCAGGGATTCCGTCCAAGATATTCTCTGAAAAAACTCCAACAATTATCTCTGGTTTATCTGGATAAATGCTGTCCCCTTTATGGGATTCGTCAAATCCACAAATGATGTATCTTTTACCAGCACAGATTTCCTCAATCATTTTGTTTTTCGTTTTTTAATTTTTCAAATTTGTTTTGAACATGATTAAATAATGTCGAAGAGATCAATGCAGGATGATTTCCTTCGTAAACTTGATTATTGAATTTAACTTTTCCAATATAAGTAAAGTTTGTTAGTATTTTTTTTAATCCATTAACAGAGAGGCCATGGCGTTGAGCAAGTTGTCTTAAACTGATATTCTCTTGCAAAAATTCCTGAAAAATATCTTCGATTTCGTTTTTATTCTCTGCGGGAACAAGTTTTTTGTTTTCCATCTTGTAACCGAATGGAACTCGCGACATAACTTTCCCTTTTGACGCTTGAGAAATCATGCCTTTCTTCTGTTTTTCGCCGACAGAAGCGTACTTTCTGAAGGAGTCTAAAACTGCGCCGTTTATTTTTTCAGAGATGTAATCTTTGAATTTTTCAGAATTGTTTGGAGAAAAATAATGACAGATATCGCAAAGATAAACTTCAAATTTTTCTTTGTTTTTTTCAGACTCATAGCCGCATTTAATGCACCTTTTTGAAGTCATTTGAAACTCACTCCTCTTTTAGTTAACTGCTCTATTAAATCTTTATTGTTCTTAAAAAGGATGCTAGAGATGCCTAACTTTTTTGCTCCTTCAATATTTTCTGGCTTGTCATCGATAAATAGAACTTGGTTAGGATTAACTTTTAGTTTTTTTAAAGTTAGGTTGAATATCTTTTCATCGGGTTTTCTCACGCGCATTTTATAAGAAAAGAATCTTTTTTCAAATAAATAACCTAAATGATATCGGAGAGAAAGATAATTCTTGTGTATTTTTCCAAGGTTTGAAAGCAAAATTAGATGATATTTTCTTTTCAATAAACACAACAATAAGATTAAATCTTTGTTCGCCCAAAAAATACTTTCCCAAGCTTTTTTGAAAATTCTATAAGGAACTTTCTTTATTTCAAGTTCTTCAGCTAAAATTTTTAAGTAAACTCTTGGATTTTGCCCCTTCTCCATCGCATTAATAAAACGATTTGTGTTTGAAGAAAGAACCTCAGAGATTTTTTTCTCTGGAACATTTAAAACAGGGGCTAGCTTTTTTGCGGCAATTTTTTGGTCATAAAATACTACAACTCCCCCTAGATCAAAAATAAGAGTGTCTCCTGAAAACTTTTTGATATTTGACACGCCTCTTTTTGGTTTCATTTTAATTTTTTATTTTTTTATTTTGTTTATTTTTCGAAGAAAGTTTTACTTTTGCATTGGCATTTTTGTTGGGATTCTTAAAAAGTTCTCTTTGATTAAGAATCATCAAGATAATTGCACCAATAATAAAAGCCCGATGAACCAGAAAGGTTAAAGCTATGCAGACAAGAGCTATCAACGCAAAGAAAAAAACTTTTTTGTTTTTTATTGGCATGTTATATCTTGGTTTTACGGGTTTTTAACTTTTTATTTTAGAAAATTTAACCTTCAGAATATTTCTCTTCGGAATTCAGATTAAGCCCCTCAATTGGGCTTTTTACTTTTTTGAGCTCTTCTGAAGAAACATGCGCATAAAGTTGAGTTGTGCTAAGATTGCTATGCCCTAACAGCTCTTGAATTATTCTTATATCTACTTTATTTTCTAAAAGATGCGTTGCAAAGCTGTGCCTTAATGTATGGGGATGAACATCTTTGTTGATTTTTGCTACACGCGTTGCTCTTTTGATTATCTTCTGAATATTTCTATCTGTTAGTTTTCCATCTCTCCCGCTGAAAAGGTATTCTTGTTTGTTTTGTTTTTGCTTTTCCACTTGCTGCTTTAATTCTTCAATTAAAAAATCAGGTATGTTAAACAGCCGGTCCTTTCTTCCTTTTGCTTGCCTAGCATATCCAATTTTCTCTGAAAAAGATAAATCCGTTATCTTTAAACTCGTTAACTCTGAAACACGAAAACCGCAAGCATAAAGCATGCTTACAATCAGTTTACTTTTTTTATTGGTTATTGAATCTATAAGCCTTGTTACTTCTTGTTTAGTCAAAACCGGAGGAATTTTTCTTTCTTTTCTTGGACGTTTTATTCCTTCAGTTATATCTTCTTTCAAGAGATTAGAATAAGCGTATTTAACTGCAGAAAGAAAAACGATGATTGAGGGTGAGGACATCTCAGAAATCTTAGAAGCCATGAAGTTTTTTACATCCTGATTCTTAATTTGTTCTGGATTCTTCTTACAAAAATTGATTAACTCGTTGTTTGCTCTAAGATAATTGCGAATCGTATGCTCTGAATTTTTTGAAATTTTCAATTCTACTTTTAATTTATCTAAGAATTCTTGTTTGTCCATTAAGGTTATATCCATAAAAATCCTCTTTTCTATGCTTTGAATTGTACGAACTTTTTATATGTTATGAAATCTCACTCTTTTATGATCTTTTTGTTGTTTTTTTGAAAATTTCAAAAGGCATAACCTTAAAAATCGTGGTTTATTGAAAAAGGTAGAATAAGTTAATCTTGTTCTGTAATTAAATAAAACGTAGATTAATCTACAAGGATCGCGAAATGAGTAAGAAACTTTATGTAGGAAACTTGAACTTTAGTGTTGATCATCAAAAGCTCAAAGACGCTTTCTCTGAATTCGGGGAAATCGAAGAAGCTGTGATTATTCAAGACAAGTTCTCTGGAAGATCCAAAGGATTCGGTTTCGTAACCTTCAAAGAAGATGCAAACGCTGACAAAGCAATTGCTGCAATGAATGAAAAAGAATTTGAAGGAAGAAAGATGACAGTAAACGAAGCTAGACCAATGGAAGATAGACCATCTAGACCCCCAAGAAGAGACTTTGGCGGAAGAGGTGGAAGAGACGGTGGAAGACCAGGTTTTAACAGAGATAGACCTCCAAGAAGATTTAATTAAATCTATTAGGAATATCTTTAGCTAAACGCTAAATTTTTTGATTTTTATTTTATATTTTATTTTGAAAAAAGAAGTGTGCACTTAGATAGGCTTAGTGAACAGAATTATTCTAGATGAAAATTTTCACAATTTTTGCCTAAATTTTACCTTAAAGAGGTGAGTTCGCATAATGTACGTTGTACGTACTTTTTTAGTGTTTTTTTCGCTTTTTTAAGGCTTTTTCAGAGATTTTTGTGATTTTTTGATGTTTTTAGTGTATTATAGCTCAAAAACAGCAATAATTTTGAAAAAGAGAGCAAATCGGGGTTTCTGCCTGCAAATTTTTTTATCAATTCTCTCGTGCTTCCGGCGGGTTGTGCACTTAGGTTAACTTAGTTATTAGAACATTTTTTCATCTATATCTTTTTAAATTAATTTTCTTTTTTTATTATAATGATTGTTAATCTTAAGAGTCAAACAGATCTTTCTGGATTCTATGTTGTTTACGAGGGAGCTGCAAATCTTGAGGAAAAAGGGCAATATGGGATTTCTCATTTAATTGAACATTTAATGACGACAGATTTGCTCTCAAAAGGTGAGAAATTAGTCAAATCAGGGGTTGAATTCAATGCAGAAACTTCTCAGAATGAAGTGACTTTTTATTTAACTGGATTGGAAAAAAATCTCGCTAGATGGAGAGAACCTCTTTTAAGGTCGTTAAGCAAATTAAATTATTCTGAAGATACATTTCAAACACAAAAAAGTGTTGTTTTAACAGAGTATTCTCAAGATTTTTCAGGTTTAGAAACTACTCATTTTTGGAATGTCTCTAGGGATATATTTGATGTATATGGACCCTTGGGATTAAAAAAAGATTTAGAAAGCCTAACATTAAAACAATGCTTAGATTGCTACTCTTCTCGATTCGCTAAGCCTTCAAAAATAATTAATATTTCAAAAAATTTCGAATATAAAGATAATTCGATTCAATTTGACACACAAAAAGCTAAGAAAAAGATCGAAAGGGGAGATTATGATGCGCCTTTAGAGATGGCAGATTTCTCTGATGAAATGACTTCGATCATCTGCTTTTCGCCGATTATTGAAGAAGATTTTGCGTATGTAGATTTTATTAATAGTTTACTTTCAGATAGTTTAAGTTTTCCTCTTTTTCGAGAGATTAGAAATAAAGGACTTGCTTACGAGCTCTCTTTGAACCAAAGAAGAATCAACAATCAAGGAATTTCTGATTTAACCGTACCTGTTTCAAAAGAAAATGTATGGAAAACGATTGGAACGATTCGAAAAGTTCTGAACAATCCAAAAAGGCTCTTTACGGAAAGACGAATAGATGCCGTTAAGTCCTCTTTAAAAGCTCAACAAGAAAAAGAAGAAATTTTAAGATTTATGTGTGTTGAGGAGTATATTGATCCTCCAGAATGGAATGTTTATTCGATACTTCCAGAAGTTAATTTAGATAGAATAAAAGAAGTTTATGATAAATATTTTGATTTTGACGCTTGGCATACTTCTTATTGCCCTTCTGATTAGCCACTACTAAAACAAAAAGAGAAAAAGCGGGTTTCTGCCTGCAAATTTTTTTATCAATTCTCTCGTGCTTCCGGATGGTTGTGCACTTAGGTTAGCTTAATGCAAAGCAAAAAAGGTGTGAAAAAGGCATTTTTAATGTTATTTTTACTAATCATTTTCTTGAAAAATTAAACAAAAGTGTATTCTTATTTTATCGACGGAAAACTGGCTGTTTAAAGGGTGTTTAAACAGGTGTTTATTTTTGCTTTTGGGTGTTTGTGGGTGTTTGCCGCTGTTTAAACAGGCTGTTTGCCCTACTTTTTTGATGTTTTGGCTGTTTAAACAGGTGTTTAATAATTTATTTAATGATTTCTACAAGGATTTTTTACAATTTTATTGAAAAATAAAAGCATGCTTACGACGATAATTGCCGACGAGTGCAAAACATTTTTAAACTGTTTATTATAATAACTATTATGTTTTGGTTTTTTAATAGAAAAAAAGAGGCAGAAGACATAAAAAAAGATGTTAAATCTGGTTTTGAATCTGTAAAAAAAGATATAACTTCTATTAGTGGATGGATAAATTATTTAGATTCTGAGAAAAATATTACAAAAAAAGACATTTTGGATATGAAAGAGGATTTGTCTTCGATAAAAAAAGAAATTGAAGGATTAAAAAACGTTGTTTCTTTTATGGGCCAAACCCAAACAAACAGGGTGTTTAAAACACCCGCTCGGGTGTTTGACAAACAAACAGTTGTTTTGCCTGTTCAAACAGCTGTTCAAACAGCTGTTCAAACACCTAATTTAGATAGATTTTCAACAACTGAAAGAGCAATCTTGTGGGTATTGCTAAATTCAGAATTAAAGTTAAGTTATGATGATCTCTCTGCAGTATTGGGGAAAGAGAGATCTACGATTCGGGGCCAGATTAACTCAATTAAACAAAAAGGAGAGATAATTCAAGAAGTTGTTGAGGAAAATGGCAAAAAGAGAGTGTTTATACCTGAAGAAATCAAGGAAAAACTACTCAAAAAGGCAAAAGTGAGAGTTAGCGGAACTAAAAAAGCTAAGAAAAATGAAAAAAGCTAAGAAAAATGAAACCTTAAAAAAGAAAAAGTGAGGGGTAAAGGATCAAAATTCAAAAAGCAGTAAAAATGAGAGTAACGATTCGTGAGAAAATGCAAAAATACATGAAAAAAATGAGTGTTTTGTAGTGGTTAAAAAGCATCAGAGATTCACGAAGAATTGCGAGAAAGAAAGAGAAAAAGGCATAGAAATAGTTCATCGGTTAACCGATTAGATTATTTGGAAGAATGAAATTTAATAGTTTATCGACGGAAATATTTTTAAAAAAAGTTAAGTAATTTTTGAAAAATGAGAGGAATTGATGCCCTTTTGGAAAAAATAAAAGTCATAAATGAATTTTTATGGCTCAAGAAAAATTAAAAGAGCGACGTGGAATAATTTAACTGAAATTATAGATCTCTAAGTTGAATAATCGCATCTAAAGACGCAACTTTTTTAAGATTCTGGGAAACAGAGAGTTTGATCTGTTTATTATTTATTTTTTCTTTTTGAATTGGAACTCCTTTCTTGATTAATTTTCCGACGTAGTCTCTTACCGAACTCTCGCTGAGACCTAATCTTTGAGAAAGTGTCTTGTAATCCGAGAATCCTTGCTCTTCGTCATATTGATAAATTGCGGAAAACACCAAAAATTCTTGCTCTGTAAGCTCCTTGAATTTAAGTCTAATTTCTTTTTTTATACTATCCAGAGAGCTAAGAATTTCCAAAGCTTTATCCATGTGAGTTAAAGAGTTAGATTCTGATCCTAAATGCTTCCAAGAGCCTTCAATTTGGCTGTTTTGTGTCTGTTGGTTTGTCTGTTGGTTTGTCTGTCTGTCTGTTGGAACCCCTCCATTTCCAGTGGAGAAGCTCATATTTTGAGCTTTAGAAGGCTTAAAGGGGTAATTATCTGTTGGATTATGTGTTGGAACTGTTGGAACTTCTTGCCTGTCTGTTGGCTTTAAATAGGCGTCTGTTGGACTCATTTGAAGCTCTTCAACAAGCTTAGAATCATTTAAGGCTGAAGGGGTTTCTTGCTTTTTCGAAACTAAAAGGGACTTTAATTCATTTAATTCTAGTTTTATCCAATCAAGTTCTTCCTTAAGAGAAATCATATCCTGTTTAACCCTGTCAAATGCCTCTTTGATTGGTTCCATTTAATTGTTTAAAGCAAGGAGTATAAAAAGATTGATGTTATTCATCAAGCAGGTTAAAAGATAAAGCTTTCTTGCTATCCTTCACTTTACTTGCCTTGAATCTTTTTGTATGCTTCATACGATTTATTGGACAGTTTCCACCTAGCCCTTTTTTTGTAAGTTGTTCCTTGAGGATTCTTCTTTATTTGGTCAACTAACCCTTTTTTACTTAAATCTAATAAAAGCTTTTTGACAAATTCTTCATCTCTTGCAATTTCTTTAGAAATTTGAGAAATAAATAAAGAACGAGGGCTGTTCTCAAAAAGGAGAGAAAGTATTTGCTCGGAAATTTTATTCTTCTTTTCTTGAGAAATTCGCATGAAGGATTAATACCGAATAACTTTTTAAAGATATGCCAAAGAAGAAACTCATTTAAAGCCGATTTAACTCGACTTTTTCATTGAAATGGAATCAACTTTAGAATTCAGCGCTGGCAATAAACAAACAGCACGTGAATTCATAAAAAATTTAAAAGGAACAGACAACCTCGCAATTGTAAGCCATAACGATTTAGACGGTCTTGCTTCTGCAAAAGTTTTAGAAAGGGTTAGCTCTCCTAAACTTATTGAACTTGTTTCTTATGATAGAGTAAACAATTCTTTGGCAGATTACCTTAAGAGTAAAAAAATAAACAAGATTATCTTCTCGGACCTATCCTTAGACTTTCCAGGAAGCTTAAACTCTTTTGAAACGTTTGCCGATTCCTTGATTATAGACCACCATCAGTTCAAACAAAATCTGGAAACAGAAAAAACCAAATTTGTGAATGCCCAAGGATATTGTGCTTCTTACCTTTGCTATTCCTTATTTTCTGAGCAATCAGATTTAAAAAGTTTAGACTGGCTAGTTGCGCTGGCTTCTTTGGCAGACTGGCTTTATTTGAAGAACACTTCTTGGCTTGGACAGATTTATGAAAAATATGGTGAAAAATTAGATTTAAAAGAAATTCAAAAGGGAAGATTTTGGGAAAGTGTTCTCACTCTTTCAGATTTTTTGATTTACTTTAAAGATTCTCCAAAAAAAGCTTATGATTTAATAGACTCAAAAAATTTTGATTTAAAGCAAACAGAACCTTATGTTTTGAAGGTTAGAAAAGATCTTGAGAAGAATTTAGAACTGTTTCAAGAACAAAAAGAGATTATTCCCGGAGGATTCTTTTATGAAATGCAATCAAGTTACGATTTAAATTCGCGATTTGCTTCTTTAGTTAGTGGAAAAAATCCAAGCCAAGTTTATATTATCTCTACAAAAAATAAAAATCTTTACAGGATTTCTGCTAGACGAAGTGATGGAAAACAAAATATGTCTGAGTTAGTAAAATACCTTACCGAAGATTTAACTCTAATCAATGCAGGCGGACACCTCGCAGCAGCAGGATGCAATGTTTTAGATATAGACTATGCAAAGTTCAAACAGAAATTAAAAGATATTCCAGAACAACTCTTTAAGGTTTAAGGGGGTAATAAGTAAAAAGATTATAGAAAGCTTATTTCTTTTCTTTGCTCTCTTTTCTGATTGCAGGTAAAGGTATATGCAAAGGAAGATTCATTTCATCTTCTAATTCCATTGCTTTTAAGTTCGCTTTTCTCAAAATAGCATTGAAGACAAAGATTTTGAAATCTTCTTCGATTTTCTTTTCTTTCCATTGTTTTAATATCTCTCGAGATTGCCTTTGATCTAAGGAAACGAGCAAATCCCCTTTAAACTCAATTTTAACATAATTTGGGTTGTAATTAATTATGTAAGAAAACTTTACTCCTAAGAAATCGTCTTTTGTCTTAAATAAGTCTGCTTTAACTTGAGAAATTTCAGATAAGTCTATTTTAGTTTCCACTTTAAGATTCTCTGTTTTATCTGAAAGCTTTTCTATGCTTATCTTTTTGAAAGTTAATCCGACTATTTTCATTTTAAGTAAATTAATTGATTTATTTGGTAAGAATTTCTAAAGAATTAAACTAAGTCTTCTTCAGAAACGATCACAAAGTCCCCTATTGCAATAATAGAGTTATAAGGGATAAGTATGTCATTGGTGTGAGTTCTTTCAAGGTTAAGGTTCTTAACGTAAGCTGTGGAGTCTCTAACAACGAGGTTGATTAATTCTCCAGACTTAGTTTCAAAAGTAATATCCTTTACAGCACCTAGTCTTTTTCCCTCTTTTGTGACAATCATCTTGCCCAAAATCGAATTGAATGGGTTTTTTTCTTGTTGCATGATTGTTTTAAAGGGGATTGATATATAAATTTTTCTATAACTCAAGATAACAATTCAACGAGCTCTTTAAAACAGTAATGAAAGGGAAGAATAAGGAAACCAGTTAAGAAAAGAAGATAAAAGAGACTAAAAGAAGAATGATTCAAATAAAAAGGCTCGATTAAAAATGTATTAAAACAAACTTAAAAGGTCTAAAAGGCTGTTAATTTTAGCTTTTCTCCCTGACCCCTATATTTCCAGTAGAAACATTTAAAAAAGAAAAATTGAATTTTATTTTTTTATTTTTTATTTATAAAATTATATATTATATATTATATATATTATAATAATATAATAAGATAAAGTTAATCGGTTTTCCATAAGAAATCTTGGTGTCTTTCTTATTCAGTAGTTATAATCCTTTATATAATATTTTAAGTTTTTTCGTTGGAAAAATTTATAATAAACTCTTTCCACTGGAAATGAACCTGTGGGAGATACAATAAAAAATAAAATATTCAAAAAACAAAATGGGAGTAATTTTAGATGAAATTTTTGAAGCTTTTGATAAGAATAAAATCTTCAAAAATAAAGGAGTTTTAGAATCAAATTATCAACCAGAACAGATTCTTCATAGAGATGAACACATCAAACAGATTGCTTCTATACTCGCCCCGGTGCTTAGAGGAGAAAAATGCAGTAATTTGTTTCTTTATGGAAAAACAGGAACAGGAAAAACAATTTCTATTCAATATGTAAAAGATGAAATGCTTAAAAGAGTTAAAAAAGAAGCAGATTTCGCCCTTAAAATAGAATATCTTAATTGTAAATTAAAAAAGGTTTCAGACACAGATTACAGAATTTTAGCGGAGCTTATTAAGAAACTTGGAGGGCAGGTTCCAGATACAGGGCTTCCTACAGAAAGGGTTTACAATAAATTCATTAATTTAATTGATTCAGAAAAACAAATTATTGTTTTAATCTTAGATGAAATCGACCAAGTTGTTAAGAAAATTTCCAGCGATTTCTTGTATAACCTCACAAGATTAAATAACGAACTTTCTCAGTCCAAGCTTTGCCTTGTTGGAATTAGCAATGATTTAACTTTTTTAGATGAAATTGATCCTCGAGTAAGAAGCTCCCTTTCAGAAGAAGAAATTGTTTTTTTACCTTATAATGCAATTCAGCTTCAAGAAATTTTAAGAAAAAGAGCTGCAGAAGCGTTTAAAGAAGGCATTCTTCAAGAGGGGGTTATCGAAAAGTGTGCAGCCTTTTCAGCAAAGGGTTATGGGGATGCGAGAAGAGCCTTAGATCTGTTAAGAGTTGCAGGGGAATTAGCAGAAAGAGATAAATCCGATAAAATTACTTTCAAGCATATTGATGAAGCAAATAAAAAATTAGAAAGTGATAAAGTTTTAGAGATTATTCAATCAGAGCCCAAGCCTTTCCATTATGTTCTTAATTCGATTATTCAATTAACAGAACAAAGAAGCAAAGAGGGAAAATCTTCTCACGAGCCTATTTTTACAGGAGATATTTACAATCATTATGCAGAGTTCTGCAGTAGAAACAAAATCGAAGTTTTAACTCAAAGAAGAGTTTCAGATATTATTCAAGAATTTGATATGTTTGGAATAATAAATGTTAGAGTTGTTTCAAAGGGTAGGGGGGGAAGAATGAGAGAAATTAATTTAGTTTTAGCTCAAGAGAGTATTGTCAAAGTTAAAGAGATTATTAAGAATTCAGTTGATTTTAGATAACTTTCAGTTGTAAAAGAATATTTTTGGCAGGCTGCCGGAAACAAGAAGATGGAAGAGAAAGAAATTTTAAAATTTTGTTTAAAGAAAGGCATTCTTTTAGATAAAGAAGTTTTAAGTTTGCTTAGCGAGGCTCTTGAATCTGAATCAGAGATGAAAGTTATTGAAAAAATAAGAGAAAATAGCCAAAAAAAGTTCATCACAAAAAATGTTTTCTGTGAGAATATTAAACAGGTTAATCAGGTTTTCTCCACCCTCTCAGAAGATAAAAAGAAAAAACTAGAAACTCTTAAGATTAAGCTCGGTTTGGAATTAGAAATTTCCAAGGAATCAATTCCATTAATCCAAGAAACGTCAGTAATTGCAAAAGATTCTGGAATAAATTCTTCAAGAGGATTAGATGAAGAAAATGTGAAAGTTAAATCTTTAATTTCTTGTGTAAATAAAAAACCCGAAGTGGAAGACTTTGTTAAATTCTTTAAAAGCAGATTAACAAAAATGAGAGGAATTCTTCAGACGCACGCAAATCTAAAAGATTTAGTTTCAATAAATAAACTCTCTGGAAATCGGCATAAGGTTAGTATTATTGGGATTGTTAGCTCTAAAAAAACTACTCAGAATAAAAATATTTTATTAGAAGTAGAAGATTTCACCGGAAAAATTAGGGTGTTAATTAATCAGAACCGTCCTGGGCTTTATGAAAAAGGAGAAGAAATTACAGCAGACTCTGTTATTGGGGTTGTTGGAGCAGGAAATGGAGAAATTATTTTTGCAGAAGATATCATTTATCCAGATTCTATGATTGCAGAAAGAAAAAGAGCTCCAACAGAAGAGCTCGCTGCTTTTATAGGAGATGTTCACTACGGAAGTAAATTATTCATGAAAGAAAATTTCATTAAGTTTGTCGAATATCTCAATGATGTTTCTGCTCCAGGCTCAGAAGCTTCTAAAATAAAATATCTTTTCATTGTTGGAGACTTGGTCGCAGGAATTGGAATCTATCCTGAGCAAGAGCCAGATTTAGAAGTAAAAGATTTAGAAAAACAGTTTCAAGGAATTGCAGAACTTCTTGGAAAAATTAGAAAAGATATTACAATTATTCTTTCTCCTGGAAATCACGATGGAGTTAGATTGATGGAGCCACAACCACTTTTCGATAAAAAATATGCTGCTCCTCTGTACTCTTTAAAAAATGTAATTATTACTACAAATCCTGCATACGCAACAATTGCTTGTTCGAAAAGATTTTCTGGTTTTGATGTTTTAACCTATCACGGATACTCTTATCCCTATTATGTTGATAAAATTCCTTCTTTAATTAAAGTGGATGCAATAAACTCTCCAGATAAGATTATGGCTTATCTTTTGAAAAACAGACATCTTTCTCCAACTCATTCTTCTGTTCAGTATTATCCCTTGGAAGAAGACCCTTTTGTTATAGAAAAAGTTCCAGATATCTTTGTTTCGGGGCATATCCACAAGTCCGCTGTTTCTTATTATAATAATATTTTGATGATTTCTTGTTCTGCTTGGGAATCAATAACAGCTTTCCAGGAAAAGATGGGAAATAAACCTGATTTTTGTAAAGTTCCTATTGTAAATTTAAAAAATCGAACAGTTAAAATTTTAGATTTTGAATAAATCAAGGAGAAAATTAAAAAATTAAAAAATTAAAATGGAAACAGAAAAATATTTTCATGATTTTGAAAAAGAAGTGCGGGTTGCATATTCTGTTGCAGACATTGCTAGGAAAAAAGGATTAGACCCTGTTGATAAAATTGAAATTCCTTTAGCAAAAAGCCTCGCAGAAAAAACAACAGGACTTATCGCAACAATTTATCCTCAATTAACAGATTCTGGTGTTGTTCAAAGAATTTTAGATTTAGAAGAGCTTTACGGCAAACTTGATTCTGCAGTCGCATTTAAAATTGCGGAAGAAGTTGCAAAACAAAAATTTTGTACATTTTCCAATCAACTAGAAGCGATTGAAGCAGGAATCAGAATGGGGTTTGCTTACATCACTCTGGGAGTTGTTTCCTCTCCTATTGAAGGATTCACTGAAATTAAAATTAGAAAAACACGCGATGGAAAAGATTATTTTGAAGTTTTCTTTTCAGGGCCAATCAGAAGTGCCGGAACAACTGCTTCTTGTATGGTTTTAATGTTAATTGATTACCTGAGAGAACTTTTTGGATATGCAAAATACGATCCAACAGAGCAAGAAGTTAAAAGATATGTAACTGAAAATCACGATTATCATGAAAGAGTTACCAATTTGCAGTATATGCCTACAGATGAAGAAATTGTTTTCTTAGCAAAAAATCTTCCAATTCAAATCTCTGGAGAACCAACAGAAAAAATTGAAGTTTCGAATTATAAAAATCTTGAAAGAGTTGAAACAGATTTTGTTAGGGGGGGAATGTGCTTAATCTTTTCAGAAGGACTTGCACAAAAAGCTGCAAAAGGATTTAGACTTTTGAAAGGGGTTAAGAAAAAAGATTTCCAAGCAACAGGATTTGATTTCTTAGAAAAATACATTGAACTTCATGATAAAAGAAATTATGGAAAAAATGTTTCAACAGACACTCGCCCAACATACATTAAAGATATTGTTGCAGGAAGGCCTATTTTTGGGCACCCTTCTCAAAGTGGGAGCTTTAGATTCAGATATGGTAGAAGCAGAGTTTCAGGATTTTCAGCGTCTTCTGTTCATCCAGCTACAATGGGAATTAGTGATAATTTTATTGCAATTGGTACTCAACTTAAAATTGAAAAGCCAACAAAAGGGACAGTCACCACTGTTTGCGATTTACTTGAAGGCCCGGTTGTAAAACTTTCCAATGGAAGTGTAATAAAACCTAAAACTTTGGAAGAAGCTAAAAAAATTTACTCAGATGTTACAGAGATTATTTATCTTGGAGATTTGCTTATGCCTTTCAGTGATGTTGCAAATAGAAATGCAATTTTGCTTAAGCCAGGATATGTTGAAGAATGGTGGCAACTTGATCTTAAGGAAAAAAATCCCGAAGTTGCAGCAAGCATAAATCCCTTTGAGGTAAATTTTGAAAAAGCAATTGAAATCAGCAGAGAATATGGAATTCCTTTGCATCCTAAATTCATTTTATACTGGACTCAAATTTCATTAGAGCAATTTTTAGGTTTGTTGGAATGGTTGAGTTACGCAAGACTTGCTGGAAAAATAATTTTACCTTATAACAAAACTGAAAAAGAAAAATTTGAGTTAGGAAAAAGAACACTAGAGTTATTAGGAATTGAACACGAAGTTACTTTGGAAAACGTGGTTTTAGAGAAACAGGAAAGCAATATTTTATTTTTAAATTTAGGATTAGACTTAGAAATTTTAAATCAAGAAGGACATTTATTACAAGAGTTTTTAGATAAATCTAAATTTGAAACAACTAAGATTAATCCTGAAGATAACTCTGAAATTAAAAAAAGTGTTTTAGAAATTATCAATTCAAATTCTTGTGTTGTTATTAAAGATAAAGCAGGAGATTTTATTGGAGCGAGAATGGGCAGACCCGAGAAATCCAAACTTAGAAAACTTACTGGAAGCCCAAATACTTTGTTTCCTGTTGGAAAAGAAGGAGGGAGACTCAGAAATGTTTACGATGCTCTTAAAGTTGGGACTGTCAAAGGGGATTTCCCAATTTACTATTGCGAGAGCTGTAAAAAAGAAACAATTTATCCTTCTTGTGAAGATTGCGGAGCAAAATGCAAAAAAATGTATTATTGCAAAGACTGCGATGAAAAAAGAACTTCTGTTTGTGAAGAACACAAGACTTGCCGTTCTTATGCTTATCAAAATTTAGATGTAAATCATTATTTTCAAAAAGCTAAAGAAAAAATTTCAATAAAAGATGAAGAAATGCCTGCATTGATTAAAGGAGTCAGGGGGCTTTCTTCTGGAGGAAAGCAAACAGAACATCTTGCAAAAGGAATTTTACGTGCAAAATATGGGTTGCAAGTGAACAAAGACGGAACAATTAGATTAGATGCAACAGAATTACCTTTAACTGCATTCAAACCAAAAGAAATTTTTGTAAGTGTTGAAAAACTTAAAGAGTTAGGGTACACAGAAGATGTTTATGGCAAACCTTTGGAAAACGACAATCAAATTTTAGAATTAATGCCTCATGATATCTTACTTCCTTGCTCTCCCGAAGGAACAGATGAAAAAGCAGATGATGTTTTCATAAGGATTGCTCAATTCATGGATGAACTCTTAGTTAAGTTTTACGGGTTAGAACCTTTTTACAATGTTAAGAAAAGAGAAGACTTGGTTGGAAAACTTGGTGTTTGCATGGCTCCTCACAATTGTGCAGGAGTTGTTTCCAGAATAATTGGATTCTCTCACGCTCAAGGATTGTATGCAAGCCCTTACATGCATGCAGCTATCAGAAGAGATTGTGATGGAGATGAAGTTGCAGTGATGCTTCTTTTAGATGTTCTTCTTAATTTCTCTAGAGAATTCTTGCCAAGTCACAGAGGAGGAACTCAAGATGCGCCTCTTGTTTTAAATGCTAAAATAAATGCAGGAGAAGTGGATGATCAAATTTTGGATTTAGAAATGGTTTCAGAATATCCTATTGAACTTTATAGGGCTGCAGAACAGAAAAAACATTCCTCTGAAGTTTCAGTTATGAATGTTAAACTGGCATTAAAAGAGCATAGGGATCCTTTTGTTAAGATTGGATTCACTCATGATACTTCGAACTTTAATCAGGGAGTTATGTGCTCTTCATATAAATTATTTGGAACAATGATGGACAAGGTTAATCACCAGATGATGCTTGTTGAAAAGCTTAGAGCAGCAGATACTTCAGATACAGTTAGACTAATTATTGAACGTCACTTTATTAGAGACTTAAAAGGTAATTTAAGAAAATTTTCCACTCAAGAATTTAGATGCGTTAAGTGCAATGAAATTGTACGGCGTCCTCCTTTAACGGGAAAATGCCCTGCATGTAAAATAGGAAAATTAATTTTTACGATAAACGAAGGAGGAATCAAGAAATATCTTGAACCTGCGCTTGGGCTCGCCGAAAAATATCATCTTTCAACTTATCTTCGTCAAAATTTAGAGATTACTAAACGTCAGGTTGAAAGTATCTTTGGAAAAGAGCCAGAAAAACAAGTCGGACTTGAAAGTTGGTGTAAATAAACCTCTTTTGAAAAAGTTTACTTAAAATGATTGAAAAATCTGAAAAATTAGAGAATAAACTAAAAAATTTTCAAGAAAAATTGAAAAAGGGATGGTTGGAGAAAGAAATAGGTGAAAAAATGGAAATGGCAGGAGTAATGTCCTTTCTTTTTGGAGTCATTGGAGGTTTAGATTATTTAGGAACACTTAACAAGCCTCCTGTTAATAGTTATCCTTTAAGTAGAATTTTTGAACATCTTTCCAACTATTCCGGGATTTATCTCGGCGCAGGGATTGTTGGGGTTGCAATCGGCAACTATCTTTGTAATAGGGGAATCAAAAAAGAAAACAGCTACACTAAAGAGTTAAATAAGTAATAACTGTTGGAATCAGCAAGCAACCCATCATATGAGTTCTTCTTATATCATAAGAAATACAATAAATTCCAGTTAAAGTGGAAACTGCAAAAACAATTAATCCTAAAAATCCAGAAATAATAAAAATTACTCCTGTTAAAACAGCCAAGATTATCCAGGAAATTTTTGAATAATTAACTTTTGAAATTTTTTTAGATAATAACCTTGCTAATTTTTCAGTTAAGAAAAAAGAGATTATTCCAGAAAATAAAGTCACAATTAAAATTAAAACTAAAAGTTGAAATGAAAACTGCCCTAAAAGATTGCCGATTGCTGCAGCTGCTCCGGTTCTGCTTCTAGAGATTAAATAAAGTGTAATAAATGAAAAACTCATCCCAAGAGTATTTGTTGCACCGAGCAAAACGAGAAATCCTTTTTGGTCAGTTTTAGTTATTGAACTTCCAATAACTGCAGCTTGCCCGCTTCCAAGCCCTGGAAGCAAACTTGAAATTGGCGAAGCAATTGTTGCCCCAATCAAAGGCAATAAAACTTTTTTATTTAACTTAACGGAAGTTATATCCTGTTCTGGAATTTTCGGTTTTGTTTTAATGCTTGTAATCAAAGAGGAAGCCCCAAACAACCCAGAAAGCAAGGGAAGAAGAGGCTCTTTCAAGGAATTTAAGTTAAGAGCAATCAATCCCAATATTCCTGTTAAACAAAAAATTAACAAAGCTAAAGATTTTTTCTTTTCTGAAAAAATTAATGCCCCAACAACTAAAATTAAAAGAAAAGCCATTACAGGAATTTGAGGGATGAAACTTAAAAGAGGAATATGAATCTTTGTTAAAAGCAATTCTTGAAACTGAGGAAGAAAAAAGAATGCGATTGGGGTGATTAAAAGAACAATAAAAATTGCGGCAATGCTCCCGTAATTAGTTAGCATTATTGCTTGATAACCTTCTCCTTGTTTTAACATTTCATGTCCTGGAAGAATTGAAAGTTCTGTTTCAGTGTCAGGGCATCCAAGAAAAATTGAAGGGATAAAGTCAATAAAAGTATTTGTTATTGCCATCGCAACAATTAACACAATAAGATAAACTGGTTGAATTAATCCTGAAAGAGTTATTGAAGAAGCAACAAGAACACTTCCAACTAAATTTGTATGAATTCCTGGCATTAAACCTGTAAAAACTCCCGCGAGAATTCCAATAACTGCAAATAGAATTATCTCCAAAAGCATCGCTTTTCAGAAGATGCTATTTGTTTTATAGTTTTTTGTTTAAAACAGATTTATCTTTTTCCCAATAATTGAATTTAGTTTTCAGTTTATAGCCTCTTTTCTCTGCAAGATGATTCATAGAAATGTTCCAGTCTCTTACAATAAAAGCAATCTGTTTTATTTTGTACTTTTTAGCATAGGATTCCATTTCTTCCAATAACTTATTTGCAATGCCTTTTCCTTGTTGATTTTTTGAAACAGCAATGCTTTCTACATACATCGCTTTATCTGAATTAATTGTAAATTCATTAAATCCAACAACTTTTTTGTTTATTTCTGCAATAATTAAATGAGTTTCATCATCTTTGAGCATTTTTTCAAAAAGATGTTTATTATACTCTCCGGGGTAATCTTCAATACTGTTAACCCCTTTCACAATCTTAACAAGTTGAGGAATATCTGCTTTTGTAGCTTTTCTTAATTTTATTGTTTCCATCTTGTTTTGAACTCAAAAGAGTATTTAATTTCATCGATTAGATCTTTTAAGAATAATCTAAAATCTCAACAAACTTTAAAAATATCTTAATCTTACTGAAAAATAAAAGAGTGACTTTGATGAGAAATAAAAAAATTATTCAAGCATTTGGATTTCTTTTTCTAGTTGTTATTTTGCTTTTATCTATTAATAGTCTTATAACTTTCACCGGAAAAGTTATAACTTCTAATCAAGATGTTCAATCTAATTTCATGTTGGATTCTTTTAGAGTTCAAGAAGTAAATTCTTTAGGGCAAACTAATCTTCTCGAAGGAAATACCGCATATTCTCCTTTAAATTCTTTTTCAGATATAAATAAAGTCGATCTTATTTCAGAGCAAGATTTTTTACAAGATAAATCTAAAGACACTTCTTTGAATTATTCTGGATTTATAATTGAGTTAAAAGAAGAGCCTGCAGTTAAGAAAAAGTTTGAATTAGAAGAGTTAGCAAAAAAGAATCAAGAGATTATAGACACTGCTCCAATTTACAGTCCTGCTAGAGTCTTAAATTTAATCTCGGGAGTTGATGAAAAAAATTTAGATAGTTTTATTTCCAGTGCTCAACAAAGGCAAATCTCTGAAAAAGAAAAAGTTAAACAAGAAGTTGTTAATCTTATTCAAGAAAAAATAAATCAAGGAAAAAATCCTTTAACAGGAAATGCAATTTCAAACCCTTCTCAAATTAATTTAGAAGAAATTATTGTAGCAGAATTCCAAGATTTGTTTAATGGTTTTGCAATAGATGTTGATGAAGAAACAGCAAGAGAAATTGCAGAAATTGACGGAGTTAAAAGAGTTTGGCCAAATATGATTGTTCAAGCAACCTTAATGGAGTCTGTTCCTTTAATTCAAGGAGGAATCTCAGAATCGCAAGAAGATTCAGAAGGTAATTATTACAACGTGATTCAAGGAGGAATCCCTGCAGGGCAATTAGATTCTGAAGGGAATGACTGTCTTATTTCAGGAAAAGAATGTTTAACCGGTAAAGGGGTTAAAATCGCAATAATTGATACGGGTGTTGATTATACTCATCCAGATTTAGGGGCATGTACTCAAGAACAATTTTTATCCGGTAATTGTGAAAAAGTTATTGGAGGCTACGATTTTGTTACTTGTGAAGAATGGGGCTCTAAATCCGGAGGGTGTTCTATAACTCAAGAGGAAGATAACAATCCAATAGACGAAATGGGACATGGTACTCATTGTGCTTCTATTGCCGCAGGAAATGGAGTTTTAAAAGGAGTTGCTCCTGAAGCAGAAATTTTAGCTTATAGAGTTTTGAACTCTCAAGGAGGTGGAATGATGGATTGGGTTATTGCAGGAATTGAGCAAGCGGTAAAAGATAATGCAGATATTTTAAGTTTAAGTTTAGGATCTTCAAGAGGCAATCCTGATGATCCTCCTTCTAAAGCAATAGATAATGCTGTTTTAGCAGGAAAAATTGCAGTTGTTGCAGCTGGAAATGACGGATTTTCTATAAGAACAATAGGAAGTCCTGGTTCTTCTCGAAAAGCGATTACAGTAGGTTCTTCAGATAAGTCTGTTTTTTTATCTTCTTTTTCATCTAGG
>JAKLIN010000020.1 GCA_022709585.1 Nanobdellota archaeon
AATCAACCTGGCCTATGTCTAATTTCTTGATTTTATTTTTCATGCCCCATTTGATAGCTTCCCAATAAAGCAAGTCATTCACTCTTGTTCCTCGATACTTGGGATTTGAAACATTAAATGAAACATAAGCATATTCTTTGTTTATAAAAAGAATGATTGAGCCAATCAATCTTTTGTTGAAATAGCAGTTTAACCCGTAAAAACTATCAAGCATTACCTCAAGGCAATTTTTAAAAAAAAGGAAAGAATGCTGAGGGGTTCCAAATTCTTTCATTTGCTGAAGATATAAAGAATAAAACTGTTTTAGTTCTTTCAAATCGCCTATTTTTTTAATTTCTAAACTGGATTTTTCTGCTTTTCTTATGTCATTTCGAGTGTGTTTATGAAATCTATTCCAAAAGTCCTCCTGAGAAGTAAGTTCAGATAGAATATGCCCTTTTACAACATTATTAACAAAGCCTTTTTTCATTAAAACTTTTTCTAATTTTTTTAGATTTACGTCTGATTCACTTGTTCTAATTTCCAGTTTTGTTTTTTCATTGTTTTCAAGAAGTTTGTTTAATTCTTTTTCATCTATCTCTGAACTAAGTTGCAATGTATCTAAAAAAGGAAGAAAGATAATTTTCTCCCCGAAAATCTTGCTTTTTACTTTCTCTCCGGGAAGATTTTTTATAGCATTATAAGAACTGCAGTTAGAGTAAGTTTTTGATAAAATTTCTGGAAAAACCTCTTGAAAACTCATTTTAACGCCTCCAAATAAATCTTTTTTAATTTTTTATTTCTTGCTTGAATAGAAAATTTTCCAGATTTAATTGTTTCTCGGCATTCTTTAGACATTTTTTCTCTTAATTTTTTGTTTTTTATTAATAATCCTGTTTTTTCCACAAGCTGCTCAATAACTTCCTCTTCAACTTTTCCAATTCTTTTAATTTTTTTGTAAATTTTATTGCCTTGATAAGAAGGAACATCGATTATTAATCCTGTTTTTCCATCTTCAATTATCTCCTTACAATTGGTTGTTCCCCCCGTATTTAATGCAACAATTGGAATTCCAAAAGACATTGATTCAAGTAATGAAAATCCAAAAGTGTCTAAAAGACTAGGATAAAAGAAAATATCTGCGGATTTGTAATACTCAATAAGTTTTTTCTGGGGAACTAAATCCAAAATTTTAATGTCAGGATATTTTTCTTTTATTTTTTTAGGAACATCTGAAATGAAAATAATTTCAATGTCATGCTTCTTCTTGAGTTTTTTCAAGGTTTCTAAAGCAATAAGACCCCCTTTAACCCAAAAGTATCTTGCTACGTATAAGATTGTAACTTTTTTATGTTTGATTTTTTTGAAATTAGGAAAAGGAACAGCAGGGCAAACAACTTCTATTTTGTTTTTAATTTCAGGCATAACCTCAAGAATATCTTTTTTGATTGCATCTGTCCAAGGGATAATTTTTTTACAATTTTCATTTAAAATCAACTTTTTAACCTTGTTTAATTTTCTTTTTTGAAGAGCTCCAGAAATCCAGAACTGCCACCAGGATTCAAAATCCGCAACCCAAGGAGATTCATTCAAGCTCATACAATGTGCGCAATGTATTAAATCAACATTCTCTCCGGTCTTCGTTAAATGCGTATTTAAAATAGGAATACCCAGAGTATGAAAAACCCCTCTAATGCTCTTTTTGATGAAATTTGAAAGAAAAAATTTCTTTTTGTTGATAATGACTCCTTTCTGCTTTTCTGCATTCAAGAATTTAATTCCCTCTGGAGGATTTTCTATTAAATACTTGTAATAAGGAGAATCAGGAAATTTCCAGGGATATTGTAAATAAACATTAATCTTTTTCTTTTCCATATTCTAATTTATTCTCCTTACTTTTTAAAAGATGTTTTTTCATCCATTGAACAGTGTCTATTAATGACTGTTTAACTGAACGAGATTTATACCCCAACTCTCTTTTTGCTTTTTCTGAATTTGTTAAAGAATTGCTAGAAAGTGTTGAGACAGAATAAGAAGTAAAAAGAGGTTTCTGTTTCCTTGCTTTGTAGTATAACTCTGAAAAGAATCCAGTGATAAATGCAAACCACTTTGGAATAACTGTTTTAGGAGCAGGAATTCCTGTCTCAGCTTCAAGAATTTTCATCATACTTTTAACTGTTATTTGTTCACCTGAAAGAATATAGCTTTCTCCTTTTCTTCCCTTTTTCCCTGCAAGAATTATTCCTTTAGCAACATCTCGAACATCCACAAAGTCATAAGAGCCGTCAACAATCGCAAGAAGTTTTTTTCTCATAAAATCCATTACAAGTTGTCCCATATTAGAAAGATTGTACTCATAAGGCCCAATTACACCTGTAGGATGCACTATAACTGCGTTTAAACCTCTTTTAACAGAATTTAGCACCGCTCGAGTTGCAGCAGCTTTGGATTTTGCATAATCCCCTCTTACATTTTTAGGACTAAAATCTTTGGTTTCTTTTATAGGAATACCTTTTGGTGGTTCTTTAAATGCATGAATTGAACTAACATAAACTAAACGAGGAATTCCTAAGTCTCTGCAAGCATTGCACACATTAATTGTTCCCTTAACATTAACTTCTTTCAAAAGACGGGTTTTTCCACTTCCAATTGTTACAATTCCAGCAAGATGATAAACTATTTCCGCTCCCTTGAAAGCTCGAATTAAAGAGCGATAGTCTCTGACATCTCCATAAACAACATCAACATTTAATCCTTCAAGAGGTTTAAGAGACTCAGAAGGGAGAACAAAAACCCGAATTTTCTTTTGTTTTTTCTTGGGCATTTGGGTAATTAATTCTCTAACTAAAGCACTTCCAATATGTCCTGTCGCTCCTGTTACAACTATCATGATAAAATTTTAACAATCTTTTTACTGACACCTTTTTCTCCGTAGGGATTGTCAAATTTTTTAATTTCTAGTTTGTTATTTTCAATGTCTTCAATAATTTTTTTTGTTTTTTCTACATCTAATTTAGTTAAAAAATTTATTCCGGTTTGCAAACCCTCTTGCCTTTCTGTTTTTTCCCTCAGAATAATGCAGGGTTTTTTGAAAACCAAGCTTTCCTCTTGAATTGAACCCCCATCTGTTAAAAGATACTTAGAATTTGCTAAAAGGTAAATAAACTCAAGATAATCGGTTAAGGGTGTTAATTCAAGATTTTTCATTTCTTCTAACTCTTTTAGCAATCCATATTTTTCCAAAAAAGATTTAGTGTTGTCGTGGATTGGCCAAATAGCTTGAATTTTTATGCTTTTAATTATCTCCACAATTTTTTTAAGTCGTTTCTCGTCGTTAATGTTTTCATGTCTATGAACATTAATTAAAGCGTAGCTTCCAGATTTAATCTGTTTTCTCTCAAACTTCTTGGTCTGTTTTTTGGCTTTTTCATAGGAAATAAACGCAGAGTCTATAATGGTATTTCCGACATTTATTACCTGTTTTCTTTTTTTGTAGTTTTCTAAATTTTTTTCAGTTCTTGAAGAAACCGCCAAAAGAATATCTGAGAATTTATCGCAAATTATTCTGGAAATTTCTTCAGGAAAAGGTTCCATAATTTTTCCAGAACGCAAGCCCGCTTCAAGATGCACATTCTTCCAAGATTTATTCAGATTAATCAATTTGCTAGAGCCGATTGCGGCTGCAGCGCTACTCATAGTGTCCCCATGATACAATACGTATTTTGGTTTAACTTTTTTAAGGGTTTTTCTTACTTTGAATATCATCGAAAAAAACCAAAAAATTGAACTTTTATTCACTTTAGACCAGAATTTAGTGCTAACTTTCGGTTCTTCGCTTAATGTGAAATCCGGTTTTTTAATTCCAAATTTTTCACATGCTTGTCCCAATGGATGCTGTCCTGTGTGGATAAACAAATAATTCTTTTTTTGATTTTGCAATTCCAGCATCACAGGCATGCATTTAATTAATTCAGCCTTAGTCCCTAAAATAATTGCTATCATTTTATCAAAGTATATTCCTCTTTCTCAAAAGTTTAATTTGTTTATATTCTTTATGAAATAGAACACTAATTTGTAAACTTTAAATCATCTAAAAGTCCCCAGGAGTCGTTATCTCTTTGATTCCAACCTTGAGGAACATCCAAAAATTCTTGATGCGTAATGATGTTTTCAGGATAATCAACTTTCCAAATTTTTATTGGGCCTCTTAATCCTTGATAATAAACCAGATCTCCTAATTCAATTCCCTGCTGTTTCAAGCTTTTAACTAAAAAATCATCTTCGCTATGGGCTAAAGTTATTGTAGAGTAACTGCTAGATGGATCATTCATTAAATATAACTGTGCAAATAAACTCTTGGAAACTTTGTTAGAAAGATAAATCGCTGCGCCAAGCTCGTCAATGTGCATACTCTCATTATCTGCAACCAAAGAAGGAACTATTCGAATTGTGGCATCTATTCCTTTTCCGAAATCAATAACTTTGTTATTTAAGTAAGCGTACCTTACTGGGATAGATATTTGTTTATTGTTATAATAGTAAACCGCTTCTGGAGCAGAGGTAAACATGCTCGAATTTTCTGTTTTAAGAGTTTTTATAACTAGCCCAACAAAATAAGCTTTCCCTTCAGGAATAAATATTTTTACGCCCTCTTCATTTTCATAAACTATATCTTCATCAACAAAAGAAACTCCTTGGTAGACTCTCACCCTTGTTCCATTTATTTCTTGAGATTGTTCTGGCACATACACTGTAACTGGAATTTCAGCAATTCTATCTGAGCCATCTTTTCCCGAGCCAATACTACTATATGCCCCATATTTTCCTAAATCTGATGAGTCTATTAGCAAATAAGAAACGTTGTGAGTTTTCATTAAACTCAATGCGGTTTCAGGAATAGGCGTTGTTAAAAGGTATCTTCCGGTTGTGTGATCCCACCAATCTGTAAAGTGTCCCCCATCTGTTACTGTGGGCCTTTTGCCCATTGTCTGAACCCAGTATCCATAGTCCCACCAATGAACAAAGACGCTATTCTCAGGTGTATTATTTGAAACCCAATTCATAGCATATTGCCATTGTTGATTGTAAGAACTTGGAGCAACATAAAGAGAAGAAGCAACAGTAGCAGAAGCATAATTCAATAAAACAGATGCACCCATAATCACTGAAGTAATTAATCCTAAAAAGACAATCAATCTCAAAAGCTCATCTTTTGTTTTTAGATAATCAAATATTTTAATTAAAAAGTAAACTGCAGTTAAAATAATCATAGGGGCGATTATGAAGAATAATCTTACAGCCCCCCTCATAGAAACAATTGCCCAAAAAGAGAAAGAAATCAGCAAAAGAGAAGATAAGCTTATCTTTGAAAAATCTTCCAGTGTTCTTTTGTCTTTATTTATTCCGGCAAGAAGATAAATAATAAGCACAGTCGATGCAAATAGAAGCAAACCTCCGAAGTAAAGCAGCTTAGAAATTGCGTTTTCTCCGTTAAGTAAATGAGTTGAAGAAATTCTGCTGAAAACAAAAGTAAGAATAAACAATACAAAAGAAGAATCAAGAATTAATCTTTTTTTGTTTTCAAAGTGGCTTACTGTTTCACAGAAAATTAAAATCACTCCTGCAAGGAATATCCAAACAAGGCTTCCAAAACTTTGAAGAACTTCTAAAAAGTAAGGGGCTCTATTTTCTGCAACAGTTAATCCAACTCGTCCTTCTCCAAAAGGTTTTAAGAATCCTTCAATCACTCTAGGTAATAATTGAGTGATAAATGTGGGCTTTAATATCAACAAAGCCAAAATACCTAAAATTAATGAAACTCCAATAGAAATAAAATTTTGAGGTAATTTCGTTTTCTCAGATATTTTTTCTAGAATCTTGATTTTTTTGAACTTAGTTTCAAATAGAATAAAGTTTGCTAATAATATCAATAAAACTCCTGCTGCAAATCCATAGTCAGTTATGCTTGTAAGCATGGAAATAAGACTTCTTGTTCTAAATAAATCCACTAAAATACCTATAGAAACAAAAGAAGCAAAGATTATCAAATTCTTTTTAGGAGAGATGTTGAATAAAAAAGCAGAAAGAACCGCAAAGGAAATAATCATGTAAATATATTTGTATCCCCCCCAAGACCAAGCCATTGCTCCTGCAGATAATCCTGCAAGAATCCCGTAGATTATCCAAGATTTTATCTTTTCTTTTTTCCAAGCAATGCAAAAGAACAAAAAAGTTAACCAGAACCAAATCATTCCCAAACTTTCTAATTCAGGAATTCCCGCAATTGTTCTATGAAGCATTGCAGGCACAAAAGAGTAGAAGAAGCTGGCAATTGTTGCGCCCAAAAGAGCTTTTTCCTTGGAAAGTTTAAATGAGAAAAGAGTATAAACAAATCCGAAAAATCCAATTAAAGAAAGAACAAAAAAGATTACTGGAGAAATAATTGCAGCATAAGTTATAGAGACATCTTTGAGGAATATTGAAGAAATTTTGTAAACAGAATAAATTGCCCATGGCATCATACTGCTATAAATGTAACTTGGTGCTCCAAGAGGAGCGTATCTCATCAAGTCTGTTTTTCCCAGATTTTTCCCTTCCACAATCTCATTAACATTTCTTAAATACAAATAAGGGTCAAGATCTGGCCCAAGCTCCAATTCTCCTGTTGCAACGTTCTTTAAATTAGGAATGTTAGAAGTTCTTACAATAACAGTAGAAGTTAACAGCCAAATCAAAATTGGAATAAACATTAATGTCTTTTTGTTGTAAAAAGCAAGCAATCCAGAAAGAATAAATGATGCAGCCAAGAAAAGCCAAAGAGGGCTCGGGAATAGAGAAATTGTCTGATTTAGAAAATTCAATCCCAAAGAAAGATTAAATGTTCTAGCAAGAGAAAAAATTAAAATAATAAATGCAAGAATGTTAAATACCAGAACAAAATTATTTTTTAGAAAATAATTTTTTAAGCTCTTCAAAGCAGGAGAATTATTTTTTACTTCTCTTGTTTCTTTCTGTTTCATCTTAACAAATCTCAGGATAAAACTGTTTTAAAACCTTTCTTATCGAGTTATAAAATGAAAATAAACCCAATTAGAATAATCAATAACTGGAATAGGTTAATGAGATTAACAACCTCATATTCGTAAACTTTCTTGTTTGGTTTGATTCTTTTTAAGATTTTTATTGCAAAGTGTTCTAATCCATAAACCCTCTCGTAAGGCATTTCTAAACTTCCATCTTCATTCAACTTAGCAAAGCTCTCTTTTTTTAGTTTCCCTCGAAGTTTTAACCCCACTTCGATTAAATAAGGGATAAAAAAGAATAAAGCAATTCTTTCAACGTTTCCTAATATGGCAATACTGGCAATTAATGCACCGATGCTATAAGTCATAACATCTCCTGGGAAGACTTTTGCCGGATATTTGTTATAAAAATAAAATGCGACTAGTGAAGCAATCGCAATTAACGCAATTACGCTTAGCCAAGGGTTTCCCCGCAAATAAGTCACAACTGCCAAAGCAGATAAAATCAAAATCCCTTGTTTAACTTCAAGTCCATTATATCCCGCTAAAAAATTAAAAGTTGTTGTTGCTCCCACAATTCCTAATGGAATTAAGATTAAAGGATAAATTATTCCAAAGTTAACTAATCCAAAAAAAGGTAAAAGAATTATGCCTGTTCCCGCATTTAATACCATTAAAGGAATTGCTGCGAATAAAACAATTCCGAGTCTTATGGTTTTAGTGAGCCCTTTTTTCCATCCTAGCAAATCATCAACAAGCCCCACAATCGCACTTATTAAAATTACCGCTAAAAGCCCAAAGATATAAATGAGTTTGTCACTTTTTCCAAAATAAAATACATTTGCAGCGACATAAAACAAGATTCCCAACGCAGCCCCCAGTAAAACAGTTATTCCGCCGGCTTCTGCAACAGCCCTTTTGTCAGGTTTATGCATATCTTTCCCAGAAAGCCCGTTAAGATGAGCTTGCTTTATCCAGAATGGAAGAGATATAAATGTAGTTAAGAAGCTGATAAATATTGAGACTATCAAAAGGAAATCAACCATAAAAAATAAACATTAAACTAACTTTTAAACTTAATGAAATTTAGTTTCATCTTTGAATCAAGATAAAATTACCTAAATAAAAGAGGAGTCAAATAAACTTCCATGATTCCTGCGAGAACAACCAAGAAAATTGCTAGAAGAATAAGAATGCTTGCATTTTCAGTAACCTTCAAGAATTTTTTATTTCCCATTCCATTTCTAAGAGCACTTACTCCGAATATCCCTCCTGCAAGAGCAGTAATAAAATAAGCCCCGATTTCAGGAAGCCCATGAATCATATACCTTGCAAGTCCGAGAGGAATTTGAGAAAGCTGATATCTTGCAAAGATTCCAATTGCTGCCGAAATAACACTAGCATTCCAAGCTAAAATGAAGATAGCCCCTGCTCCAAACAGCAATGAGAAAACCAATGTGAAAATCATTACCAAGAGATTATTTTCAAGAATAGAAACGAATCTCGCGCTTTTTGTAGCATAACCTGTTATTGAACTTCCCCCGGGGGAATAAAGTGAAACGCATCCTTCAATATTTCCCGGGCTATTAATTAAACAATATGTTCCTATTTGAGCATTAAATAAAAGGGGATCTTTTAAGATTGTGTTCCAAAATGCAAATGCGATTATGAATCCAAAGAAAAGCCACATCAAAGCTTGAATAGCATCTCCATGAGCTGTCCAGACTCCGAAAAACCCGCTTACTTTCTCGTCTTGTTTCTCTTCTTGTTTGATAATGTTATACATAAAAGGGAGAGAGAACATAACACTGAATGTAACAACCATTAATCCCGCGTGTTTAGACAAGACTGCATCATTTGAAAAAAACCAGTGAACTAGCAAAAGAGACAATGAAGCATATATTAAACCCACAAAAAACATTTTCCAAGGTTTTTTTTCCGCTCTGCTCGCAGGAACTAATCTTTCTAACATTGTAATTCAATAAAGAAACTAGGATTTTTAAATGTTCATGACTTTTAGGATAATAGTTAATTCAATAAAGAGGTTAAACCTTAATAATCAGTCTAAAATGAATAAAAAAAAGAAATTTGCAAAGATTGCTCAAGATATTAAAGATATAAAAATTCAAGGCGCGCGAAATGTCGCAAAGCAAGCATTGTATGCTTATTCTTTGATTCCAACAAAGCAATCAAAAAAGATATTGATGTCTCTTCGTCCAACAGAGCCTATGCTTTTCAACGTGCTCAAAAAAGTGGAGATTCAATCATATCAAGAGATTCTAAATCATTTCGAAGATGCACAGCAAAAAATTAATCAGGAAGTTGTGAAGATAATAAAATCTCAAGACATTATTTTTACACACTGTCATTCAACAAATGTAGTTAATGCCTTGATTTACGCAAAAAAACAAGGAAAAAATTTTGAGGTTTACTTAACTGAGACTCGCCCATTGTTTCAAGGAAGAAAAACTGCAACAGAATTAAGAAAAGCAGGAATAAAAACAACAATGTTTGTGGATTCAGCTTTAGGCATTGCTTTAATGGGAAGCCAAGGAGTGAAAAAGGCAGATAAAATCTTTTTGGGCGCAGACGCTCTCTTAAATGCAGGGGTGATAAATAAAGTAGGGAGCGGACTGATTTCTAAAGTAGCTAAGCTTGAAAAAACACCTCTTTACATCGTCGCTGATTCTTGGAAATACACCCCGGACAAAATTAAGTTAGAACAAAGAAATCTTAAAGAGGTTTGGGATGATGCTCCAGCCAAAGTCAAAATAAAAAATCCCGCTTTTGAATTTGTGCCAAGAGAGAATATAAAAAATATTGTTTCAGAATTGGGGGCTTTAACTTATTCAAATTTCTTAAAAAAAGTGAAAAAGGCTTAATGGTTTTAGTTTCAATTATTCTTCATCAGAATGCTCATGAGAATGCCCGTGATGATGCTCATGGCTGGAATTTTCAGAGGATTCTCTTTGATAATTTTGAATGAAATCCAACAGCTCATGATTTATTGAATCCAAATGCTGCTCTAATTCTTCTTGTGTCTCTTGCAGCTTTTTAATCTGAGACTGAATTATCTTTTTTGTTTCCGAAACGCTTTTTTTAACAAAGTTATTTTCTCCAATGTTCACAGTAAGAGTCTCTGATAAAAGTTTAGCAGGCACATAAATTCCTGTTCCAATCTGCGCAAGAATCTCTTTTCCATTTGCACCTTGAATTTCATTTAAGTCCAAATCCAATGTCTGAAGCTGATTTATTCCTTTTTCAACTGCGTCAAGCTGTTGTTGCAAGTATTGCATCTGCTGTTCCAAGACGCTTAATCTTAGAAACATTTCCTGCTGAGATTGATTTTCCATTTTGTTTTTTAATTTTCGTATTATTTTTAACTTTTACTGAGATTTAAGCCACTTTTAAAATATTTCTTAGTATGCTACTAAAAATAACTGAAGCAATTAAGTAAAACCAAATCCAGCTTAATACACCAAAGAATTTATACTCTCCCAAGACACTAAAAAAATCCCAGAACCATCTGAACAAGAGAACAAGGGGAACAATGGTGTAGAATTGAGATTTCATCGTTAATTGCATCAATTTCATTGTAGAAGGAAGAGAAGACTGCTGGAGTTCCATCATTTTTTGAGGATTATCTTTATGCTTTTTCATTTCAGCTTGGAGTTCTTTTTGTTCTTTTTTAATTTCCGCAATTGCTTTTTGATCTGTGGTGTACTTCTGCAAAATTGTCGTGATGGCTGTTAAAATAAATATTATCAAAGAAAATCCGATTAAAAGATTCCAATTCATTAAAAATCCGAGTGTGGGGTCAAGTGCTGCGTGCACGGTGCTTTTTATTTGAGGAATTTTCCCCCATAAAAAGAATATAAATAATGAAATTAATGTGGATATAGACATTATCAGAAATACTGCACTCATCCCTCCCTTTTTCTCATCTATCATTTGAAGTTAAGCCCCTCCAATAAATTTTCCAACTGCAGGATTTATTACTTCCGGATGTTGCTGCCCAATTGTTTGATACAATTGGTATATAATCATAATCACTAAAAGAATTCCTGTTCCAGAAACAAGAGCTCCAAGAAGATTTGTAACTGAAGCTAAAAGTCCAATTGCAATTCCCCCCATTACTGTCAAAGGCATAATGTATCTATCAAGAATGCTCTCCAAGACTCTTTCATCTTGTCTGAATCCTGCAATTTGCAATCCTGAAGCTGAGATTTTTTTAGCTTGAGATTTTGAGTCAAGTCCTGCTGCGGTTTTAATCCAGAAAATTGCGAATAATGTTGAAAGACTAACAAAAAGTAGAATATGGGTTATGCTCTGAAGAATGTAAACCGGAAGAAATGCTCCTCTTAAAAACAATTCAAGAATACGCGTTGAACCTGCCCAAAATGCTAATCCTGAAATTGCATTTCCGCTAGCGTCGAATCTTCCAAGGAATCCAAAGTAAGAAGCGAATTTAGCCATTCCGGTGCAAGCGCTCGCATCAGTCAAGCAAGGAGCAGCTGCATTAGAAAGAATTCCCCCGAATAATTGAATATTTGCAATTAAAGCAGCAGTGAAAATAACCGGAATAACCGAAGCATAAAAAAATGCAAGAGGCCATCTAATAGTATACCCTCTTATTCTTCCGTATGAAAGCGGAATTTCGATTTTCAAACTTTGAGCCCAAACAACAGCTAAGAAAATTAAAACAGTAACCGCAATTGCAATGAATGCAGAAGCAAATTCAATTGTTTGCCTTTGAATTAAAGATTGAATAAGAATAAGCAATTTTCCAGAGCAAGGTGTTCCAGAAAAGTCCATTAAGCAATTTCTTCCTTGAGCATCAATAAATTGAAGTGTCTGAGTGATTAATCCTCTGCCAATTCCCGCAGCAATGAATAAGCTGATTCCAGAACCGATTCCCCATTTGGTTATAACTTGGTCCATGTAATAAATAGCAATTCCACCGAGGATAAGTTGAAGAATTAAAAGCCAGGAAAATCCGGGATTAGCTTGCAATCCCCCCATTTTTACAAATACAATTGCTTCAAATATAATGAAGAATAATGTCAAAAGTGTTTGAAGACTTTGGAATGTCTTTTTTCCTTGCTCGCTTTCCAAATCAATTGGAAGAATTCCTGCTCCAGATAATAACTGAAGAATAATAGAAGCTGTAACAATTGGACCAATACCCAAAGAGATTAAACTTCCGAAATCTGTTGCAAGAATAACAGCTAAGAATTCAAATCTTGCAAGAGCATTTTCAGAAAGTCCAAAAAGAGGAATATTAGCTAAAACGAAAAAAGCAACCAAAACAATCAAAGTCCACTTAGCTTTTTCTTTGAACTCTAGCTTTTTGCCAGGTTCTTTCACCTCTGGAATAAATTTGGTTATACTTTCAAGGCCCATGTTAATTAATATGAATCTGGCTTTAATAAGCTTTATTCAGAATCTTCAGATTCAGTGGAAGAGGTTAAGATAAGTTCTCCTCCCGCTTTCTTTATTTTTTCTTTTGCTGTTTCTGAAGCACTCTTTGCAGTTATGATGAGCTTAGTTTTAAGTTCACCTTCTCCTAAAATCTTGTAGTCGCTTAAGTCTAATTCAATTCCTTTAGAAGTTTTTTTTGCAATTTCTTTTTTAATGTAAGTGTTTAAGCTCATTTCAATATCTCTTAAATTGATTTTGTTGGATTTGTCTTTTTTTGTGCCTCTACTAGTAATTCCTTGTTTTCCAAAGTAACTATTTCCGTAAAGTTTTGTAACAAGTGTTTTCTTATGGTCAGCTCTTTTACCTGTTCCAGCCATTCCTGCTCCACCTCTGTGCCCTGCTTTCTTAGCTTTCTTTCTAGCGCCTCTGCCCATCGTTCCTTGTCCTTTTCCTCGGTATTTTCCTGCTTTCTTTTTCTTATGTGTTTTTATCATTTTGTTTTATCTTGTATGATTGATTACAACATCCTCATTACAAGTTCATTTATTTTTTCTTTATGATTTCCTAAAGCTCCTTTAGGGAAAGGCAACTTGGTTTCGATTCCGCCTCTTGGAGGGTGTAATCTAAAGAAAGGTTTAACATTCAATTCTTCAAATTTCTTGCCTTTTTCAAAAGCTTCAATTATTTTTTTAGCATCAATCTTTTCT
>JAKLIN010000021.1 GCA_022709585.1 Nanobdellota archaeon
AAAGCATTTTCAGAATTAATCGGAACAGGAATAAAGTTTGATTAAACTTGCTAAGCTCTTCCTGTAAACATTATCCTTAAATTAAAATCTTAATTCTGAGATATCCATCTCATTTATCTTTTGTTTGTTTTTAGCTTCCCAGATAGAAAGATAGTCTTTAAGCTTTTCAGGAACTTCCTGCTCTGCGAAAAGCCTGCCAGATTTAACAAATGAATTCTTGTGTTCAGCTTTGAATCTTGTGGAATTTTCATTGTCTTTTTCAAGAGGGCCCGTAAGAATTATTTTCTTTTTGCTTTTTGCAACAAAGAAGTAGATAGCTTTGTGCCCGCCAACATATTCAAATCCTTTTTCTTTTAAATCAAATCTTTTTTGTATTTCAAAGCAAAGATGATTAAAGAATTTCAAAAGCTTGCTTCCAGCAATGTCTCCCTCTTGCTTAGGTGTTTCAGCTTCTGCAAGTAGAAAATCAAGATTTCTTTTTTCAGCTAGAGATTTTATTTCAGAAAGATTAACTTCTTGCTTCTCAAAAAAGCGTTCACTTGGATTTTTCAAGAATTCTTGAGCTTTTTCTTTGAACTTCTCAAAAACTTCTTCAGAAAGAGTTGCCAGTGCATTTCTTTGTTTGTAAGTTGGGTCAATAAGAATAATTGGAGACTTTGTTTTAGATTCATTCAAGTCCATAAAAATCTGATTCTTGTTTTTGTAGTATTTTTCAATATCCACAATCAATTTCTCGCCTTTTTTTAGCTTGGAAACCGCTTCTAGGAGTTTAGTGAAGCTTTTGTAATAATACACTAAAAGCTCTAAAGAATAGCCTGAAAAGCCCCTTATGTATGATTCTGCGCCATAAACCTTCTGGGCATGACAAAATGCTTTAGCTAAAATAATTTCTTGCACAATTTTCTTGTCTTTAAGCTTTTTAGCGAGGTATTTAACATGATGATAAGACAAATCTGTTATATTTTCAGCTTGTTTAGGGTTATCTGCTTTAATCACTGGAATAACCTCTAAACAAAGCCAAGGTGTAATCTGAATTTGGAAATAATCTCTTGAACCATGAACAACTTGAGGAGTAATGCCTTTCAGTTTTGTTAAAGCTTTGTAAGTTAATTCAGAAATATTCTGTTTTGCGATTTTTTTGTTTTTACTTTGTTTATTTGGAACTTTGCTGTTCTGTTTTTCAAATCTCACAAAAATGTCTCCATCATATTTGTCTTTTTTGATTAATGTTTTCTTAGCTAAACTTCCGCCAACAAACACTTGAGCATTTAGCTTTAAACTTTCAAGAGATTTTTCAAGGCGGGAGGTGAATTCCTTGACAATTTTTTCAGTTTCTTTTAATTCTTTTTCAGAAGGCTGAACTTTTTCCAAAACTTTTTTTAAAACTTCTTTTGAAGTTTGTTTAGTTCCGGCTTTATTTTTCTTCATCTTTTGGCAACCCCTTTTCCAGTGTTGAAACCAAGTCAATGATGTACTTTCCTTCTTCAAGTTTGTAAACAAGAGGGTCATTCTTCCCAAATAGTTTAACTAAATCAATTTCAAACTTGCCCTCTCCTGTAACCCTAATAGATTCAATGTCAAGTATAATTGGGATATCTTCATCTTCAATTCCAGAAATTTCACGAATATCTTCTTCAATTTTTTTGGTTTCTTCAGGAGGAATCTCAATAGGCTTATTTTTTATTCTTTCCAGCTGATCTTCTCTAACATAAAAAAAGAAATGCCCTCCGCATTTGTCACAGCCGTCTAAAATAGCTCTGCTTCCTGCAGGATAAATCTCTCCACAATGAACACACTGGTGCATATTAGGTTAAACAACTCGCGCAATATAAAGTTTTCGTCAATTTTTCAACAAAATCCAGAGCCTTTACTTCTTCAAGAATAATTCAATCTTTTTAGGGTTCTTTTTGATTTCTTTTACAATTGTAGCAGGCCCGATAATCGTGATAACATCCAAATCCCCTCCATAAAGAAGATTTACAATATTTCTCTTTATTTTGTCGATTAAGCTTCTATCAGAATAGTTGGAAACAATTGCCAATTCCACTCCTCTGAAACTTTCAAATCCCCTTATTAAATTCATTGTGTCTTTAATTAATTTGGATTCTTCTTCAGGCTTAAGTTTTCCTTGTAAAATTAGAATAGTGTCTTCTCTTATAATTTCAAGAATTCTCCTAATTCTGTTATTGCTATCTAGGTCTTTTATTTCAGCATAAGGAAGAAACTGCAAAGTAAAATCTTTTGTTCGGCTCATTCCTCTTCTTTCTGAATTATTCCTCTTTTTCATTTTATATCTTGTTAAACTTTTTTAGACAGTTTGAAAAGTGACTCATAAAACTCTTCAAGATTCTT
This sequence comes from Nanobdellota archaeon, assembly GCA_022709585.1. Classification (GTDB taxonomy): domain Archaea; phylum Nanobdellota; class Nanobdellia; order Pacearchaeales; family GW2011-AR1; genus JAKLIN01. The sequence goes on from JAKLIN010000021.1 coordinate 2,353, forward strand.
TCCATATCTTGCACTGATTCCCACAACTTCGTATTCTGGGAAAGCAGCCTCGATTTTCTTGATATCTGCTTTTTTCAAGTCAATTTTATTTGCGACAATTAAAACAGGGATTTTTCTTGCAGCTAGGTTTCCAACAATGGTGATATTAACTTGATTGTAAGGATTTTCAGCAGCATCTAAAACAATGACAACCAAGTCCATATCATCTAACCATTTGATACTTTCAATAACTCCTTGTGTTGCTTCTTTAGCTCTTTCTTTAGCATCTTTTTTACTCATCTTATATTTCAAGAAATCTTCATAATCAATCTTTGTTGCAATTCCAGGAGTATCAATAAGCTTGAAAGTCATTTTCTTGCCCTTGTAACTTATTTCAACTTTCTCTTTGAATTGAACAGTTCTTGTTTGGTGAGGAATTTTGCTGACTTCTCCAATCTCTTCTCCTGTGAAGTCTTTACAGATTCTATTTGCTAAGCTCGTTTTTCCAGCATTAGGCGGACCGTAAAATCCTAACTTAATCTCTTTTTTATTCTTGAAAATGTTGAAAAACATCCTCGAAAAAAAGTCTTTGAATATAGTTATTGCTGCCATAGTATAGTTTTGTGAAACGGATTTATAAATATTTCAGTTAAACAGTATAACCCTTGCTTTCTTTTTGAGGCTTCTTAATTTTTGGGTCTTTTATTCCAGGCATCCCGGGGTTTTTTCCAGCATATTTTTTCATAACATATCTCACCTGCTCTGGGCTCCATTTAGCCTTGATTAAACTATCTGAAATGTCCTTGTTCTTGGCATTTCTTTCTTTTGAAGCGTGAACATAATTTATGATATTGTAAAGTTGGTTTTTGTTAGGAAACAAATGATGTTCATATCTTGTTTGATACCATCTTCCTAAGAGAACATAAATAATTGCTGCGAGAATTATAAGAACAATTATTGCAAGAACAAATACTGCCCATTTGTATTCCACTAAGATGTTTAATTTTTGTTCTTCGGGTTTTCCATTCTCAAAAGGAACAAGCTTACTAAGCACAGGAGAAATAAAGAAAGGCAAGGTGCCTGTTAAAATCTTTTTTGTTGTTGCAACTTCAAACTCTTTTGCTTCTCCATTCAGTTTAAGATAATAAAACCCTTCTTCTTTAGATAGCGTGATGCCGGAATCAATAAGTTCATCTTCTGTAGGGAAAATTAAATAAGTGTCTTTGTATTTTTGGTTTGCAGGAAGGCTTATTTTAACAATAGAAACTTTTTCTGTTTCTTTTGTAGCGTAACTAATGTTGTAAATAACATAACTAATTTTTCCGATAAGGTTTTCAATTTCCCAATTTTGAATAGCTTCTTTGTATCCTTTAGTTTTGCTAGTGTTGTAAGACTCTCCTGAGGCAGTAGCAACGTAATCAGAGTCTGCTTCAGACAAATCCATTGGGAAAATATCAGAGCTAGCAAGACTGTCTCCTTTGTTCACGCTTCTTGGGAAATCTTTTGAGACTTCAGAGTTCATGTCTTGCATTATTTTCAAATAATCCGCATCAGAGCTAGCAAGATCCATTTTTTGCTCAATTGTTTGAATAAGTGTTTTTGTTTTTTCTAACTGCGTATATTTCTTTAATGCGTTTTGATGGAATGTTCCGGAAACAGATTTCAAGGAATTTTCTAATAAACTAGAGCTTTCTTTTAATCTTTCAAGGAGAATGTCCAATGAATCTTGAGGTGTTTGAACAATAATCGTGAAATTTTTAGTATAAGTAAAATCAGCAGAATCTTTTAGTGTGACACTTAAGTTGTAAGTTTTTGATTCATTGTATTTATGCTTTGTAACCGGAGTTTTTGTAGAATCAGTTGGAGATTTATCTCCGAAATTCCACTTATAATCTTCTACTAAATGAGTTGAGCCTGAACTGTTTACAGTGACTTTGAATTCTTGTTCAATAGACAAGGGCACACTTAAGGTGGATGTAAATCCGTTTAAATGAGTTATAACCGGGACTTTTTCAACTGTGAAATTCTTTGTGAAAATAGGATATCTTTTAGAAGAATTAACAAATTCTGCTTTAATTTGGTATTTTGTTCCAACAGCAGATGGGACAAAGATATTCAAGCTTTCTAAATTTATTTTTTGTGAAGAGAAACTCACTTTTGGTGTTTTTTGCTGAATCTCGTAAAACTCTTCAGAAATTTTGGTTTTTTGGTCATCTGTATAAGTAAGGCTTAATGAAGAAAGAGTAATTGTTTGAGCAACATTTGAAGTTATTTTTATCGGAATTACACATCCGTCCTCGCAGTTATTGTCATATCTTTCTTGAATATAATTTGTTAATTCATCTTCAATATCAAATCCGCTTTCTTTCGTGCTTTGCTTTATTGTTGTTTCATTTAAGATGATTGGCTTAAGAGCTGCATATTCTCCTGTTTTAATAAAAAGTTCAAAATGGTCTTCTTCACTGAAAAGCTCACTACATGAATCATCTTGAGAATATTTTATTTTGTAAAGATTTTCACTTCCTTTTTTAGCATTTATGCAAACTTCAAATTCTCCTTCTTGGCTTAAGCTGAAATTTCCTGTTTTTGTTGCAGGAATGCATTGAATAATTATGTCTCCCTCAAAATTTCCCGGTTTAGCAGTGCATTTTCCTTCTGCACCTTCGCTATTTCTTATTGTTAGATTCATCACAGGGCTTGTTCCATCTGCTTGTTTTTTGATTATTGCGCCTATTTGAGCAACAGGACTGGTTTGTTTCATCTCAATATGATTGCAATATTCAACATCATCGGTAATAATTGCATATTCTGTTTCGTCTGAGTCATAGCACCCTTTGTTTAAAGTCGAGCTAAATACACCAGTAGACTCAAAAGGAACCCAATCAATTTTTTCATCTGCTAAAATATCAACTTCTATTTGAGGAGACATAGATTTAGAAGCATCACTTTCAATTTTCATTGAAAATTTGTCTATTCCTTCAAAACTTTCTCCTATAATTTTAAGCCCGTAAGTAATAATCTCTTGTTCAGAACCCGTAGTGTCTATTCTTGTTGATTCTCCAGAATCAGAAGCGCCATAATTAGGTTTGCAATCTGAAGGAATGCAGGTTTTAGTTAAACCGGTTTTATTAATTAAATCTGTTAAATTTATTTTATATTTAAATCCTGAAACTTCTTTTAGAGATGAAGAATAATTCCAAATTGAGAATTCCAATGAAGTGCTTGTAGGTTCATTAGACACGCTTATATTAATCCATCCGCTGATTCTCGAACCAGGAGCATATTTATTCGAAATTTCATAAGGATCTTTTGCAGGAGTAAACGAAGCTGAAATAAAAGATAAACTAATTAGAATTAATAAGAACATCACTCCTTTTTTCATGATAAGACTATAACTTTTTATTTTATAAATCTTGCTTGAAACACATTTAAAAAATAGAGTTTCAAATAAATTGATTGCGTAGAATTATTTTTTCTTGTTCTTTGTTATTGCAAATCCAGTGTAAACCAGTGCAATCACAATAATTGCTAATGCAAAGGTAATCCAATCAAAGAATGGAAGAGGAACTTGCGAAGGGCATTCAAATCTTTGAGAGCCAGGTTTACATTCAGAAGGAGCAGATTCTCCGCATGTAGAAATCCAAGCAGCACCCCAGCTAACATCTAAAAATCCATCATCTTCGCAGGTATCTCCGGGAGTGGTAATTCTTCTTGTGCAATATCCTCCGCAACTAGAGCCAGTATTTCTTTCAACTGATTCACATTGTTTGGCTCCTTCATTCCATGCACAGTCTGTTGTTCTTGGGGGGTTATTTCCTTTTGCAATAGTGTCACAGTTGTCTGAATTACACATATCTCTAACTGCATCATTACATCCTTTTCCAAGAAGTTTTTCATAATCTGCGCAAGAAGTTATTCCGAAATAACTACAAATTGGTTCTCCGTTTGTTGGAGGTGTTTTAATATTGATTGTATTCGAACTTTTAACTGTTCCTCCTCTGGCAACATCTGTAGCATTAAAAGAATATTCTCCTGCTCCATCAAATCTTGAGGCTTTCCAAGTGTAATATGAATATTCTCCCAAATAGCTTCTTGGATTTGAAGGAGTTTTGTAAATTGTATAGTTAATATCATCTCCAGATTGCAATGGTGAACCAGCCAGTTTCTCAACAATTAAATCAACTGGCACAGTGTCCCAGGTGCATGAAGAATTCCATCGAGCAGTGAATGTAGGGAGAACCTCTCCAAGTTCCTTTCTCTCACAACAAATTTTTGCTCCAGAGACATAAGAAACATTTGCTAAATGAGCATTTCCTCTATCGGATAAATATAAAATTTCTGATTCATTGACCCCACAGACATAACTTATTGGTGCAGTATAACATGCGTTAGAAGAAGAAAAATTATAGAAGCCGTCATAGCAGACATTTGTGGAATAATTTGAATATGCAGGGCTTTCAGCATGCGCATTCGTTGTAGAAGATAATCCCAAAAGTTTATTTTTTCCAATGCAGGTTAAACTTCCCGTGCTTCCAAAAAAATTATCACAACATAAAACATAAGGATAACCTAATTCTGAAACATTTGCTCCATGAGCATTTGTTATATCTGAAATTCGCATGATTACGTCTCCTCCGCATCTAGCTAAGGGAACAACTGCACAAGCGGGTTCTTCTGCGGATAATAAACTTGTAAAAGCAAATCCGATTGTTAAAAATAAGAAGATCAATTCAATTTCTTTTGTTTTTTTGTTTATCATTTTATCCTAATATTTCTCTACAACAGATTTGTCCTTCAACAGGCGCAGAATCTGTAGATTTAACTTTTCTCAATATCTTTCCTTCAATTTGAGGGCAATCTTCGTTAATCTGGGGAGTTGTCCAAAATCCATTTAATCCTATAACACAAGTTTTGTCAGTTGTGTCGACTGCACAAGAGAAATTTTCACATCTTTCAATATTATAACTGGAGTATTCAGAGTTTGTAGAAAGTTCATCGCAAGTCCCTTTTAATTCCCTTTTAATTTTTAATGATAAAAAGCAATAAGCTGTTCTTTGATTTGTTTCACAAAAACTATTGCATATTTCTTTTAAAGAAGAAGGTTTTTGTGCAGAGGGAGAAAATTTAGAAGAATAATTAAATATCAAAACAGAAATTAGAACAATTAACAAGATAAACAAAACTATTTTGATTGCCTGAATTTGAGACTCTTTTTGATTTAAATTTTTAGAAAATTTACGTTTATTTTTCATCTCTTTTTCATCCTCGTTTGGTTTTATTTAATAACCAAATCGCTTTTATAAATATTATGTAAAAGTTTGAATCAGAAATAAAATTACTTCTTTTTGAAACTGATTATTTTAGAGTTATAACCAATAGTTCCAGGTAAACCCCAAGATTCTTTGAGAATATTTTCAGTATAATCTGTTGTATTTGGGTCCCATCCATCTGCAGTCCCAATATATGTCGGCTCATTTCCGATGTATGTTCCCTTTAGATCAAGGGGCTGATAGCCGGAAAAGTATTTATAAGGAAAACACATAATAGAATTTTCGTTAGATGTATGATTAGGGTAACGAATATGCCCGAGTTCATGTTCTAAGAACCATTCTAAATCTGTTTTAGTAATTCCTGTGGGATTGATTCTTACAACTACCGCTCTGATTACTCGAGGGGAGTCTCCATAAAATTCTGGATAAGAAGTTCTAATAGGAATATCTGTATCCGGGATAAGATAAGCATTTCTTGAATCCGGAGTATAAGGTTCAGAAGGATTAATAATTCCTAGATAGTCTGAAGTATTTAAAATCATTTCAATATTATTTGAAGGGTCAAGAGCTAAGCTTTGTAAATCTTCAGCTTGCTGCTGAGTGAATGTTCCATTTCCGGTTGGATTTTGAGTTAAAATTTTAAATCCTTGAAATCCCGTGGAATCAAATCTCCTAGGTCCACTACCATTTGTTTCATAAATGAACTGTTTAAATCCATCTAAATCATTTGGAACAACTCTAACAAGAATATTTGATTTGTCTTCGTTGGGAACAGAAGTTGTTCTTACATAATAGTCTACAACATCTCCGTTGATTATTCCTGCTTGAATAATTATTTTGTCATCGCCTTCGTATTTTAAGAAGTCAGCTGTCCAAGCTCCGCTGGAATTTGCAACTTTAGAATCTATAAGTGTTCCATCTGGACGATAAAGTCTAATTTGTGCTCCAGGAAGAGGTGTGTCTGTTTCACTATCTTCAACAACTCCTGAAAGATTGATGTAATCTTCAATTATTTCTGGATTTACAACAAAAGGAATAGTAATTTCATTAGAGAAAACTCCTTCGTTATTTTTTACTTTTGCAGTAAGAGTTTTTGTGACAGGAGATTCTGTTTTATTTTCATAAACTAAATATCTATCAATTGGAGTTCCTTGAGAAAAAGGAATTATTCCATTCTTATCCACAGAACCAGTAATAGTGTATTCTACAGTCTGAGTAGGTATATCACTCTCTAATGTTACTCTAACAGATTCTCCAGATTCTATTTCAAGAGGGGCAACTTCAAATAAAGCATTAGGCTTTGGAGTCACAATTTCAGAATTAACTGTAAAATTCTTGTAAACTTTATCTGATGCAACATCTTTATTGCTAATAACTTGAGCTTCCAGATTCTTAACAACAGGACTGCCTGTTTTATTTTCATAAGCTAAATTTACATCAATTGGAAGAGAAATTGTTAAAGGAATTGTTGCACCTAGATCCACAGAACCCTTAAGGATATATGTTGAAGTTTGTTCAGGAATATTGCTAGTTACTTTTGCTTGAATAAATTCTCCTGATTCAATTTCTGTATCAGATACCCATAATGTTGCAACTGGTTTTGGATTAACAAGTTGAGGATTAATAGTAATTATCGCGGAAACGTCATCTGCACTAATTCCACTTTTGTTTTTACCATCTGCCCAAACAAGAACTTCAAGGTTTTCGGTAGTAGAAGGGTTTGTCCAACTTGCACTAGTGTTAATAGGAGTAGCTTGATTTATTGGAAGATTTCCAGTAGAATCTAAAGGTGCTGCACTTAAAGAATACTCTTTCATATCTGAAACATTAAGATTAGAATAAACAGAGAAGTCAATATTTTCTCCAGATTCAACAGCAGAATCTGAAACTTGCAAGGTTATAACTGGTTTTTCAATAGGCGTTCCGCAACCATTTGAGAAAAACATAGTTGCTCCTATAAGCCCGGCAGCCGCTATTCCTCTAGCTGATTTCTTCACGCCTTGTACAAGATCTGTTAGGCTTTTTGTCATTATTTTATAGTGAAACTCTTATTTATAATACTTTCGTGTCGAGACTGGAACAGTTCTTCAGCTTCTCTTTTTTGCAAATTTCAACTAGCTCTTGCTTGGTTTTAACCCAAGTTATTTTGTCTTTGAACTCTTCATAATAAACTCTTATTTTATGAAATTGAGTTATCGTTTTGTTGTAAGCAAATTGATAATTGTCCCCTTTTTCTGCATTAATGTTCACTTCGTAAACATAGCCAATTTTCGCAGGCTCAAAATTCCCAACAATAATTAATTTTTCTGGAGGGAGAGCAAAAGCAGTTTTGCCTTTCAAAGATTTTCCAAAAGCATAAAGTGCAGCTTGAACAAAACTATTTGTGAAAAAAATCGCTTTCTGATTTTCAAAATCAGTTTCACCCACTGCTAATTGAGGTTTAAGAGTTTTCAAATCTTTGGGTGAGCCGTGATAAAGTTTCATTTTTTATAACCAAATTTTTTGTCGTAGTCTTTATGATCAAAAATATCTAAGATAAAAGTAACAATTTCAATTTCGCCATTATTTGTTAAAGTGTAAATCATTCTCCAAAATCCAGGCAACTCTACTCTGAAAAGATTGTTTACAGAATATTTTTTCTTGTATTCTTCAGGAATTAAATTTTTAGCAATAGGCTCACCATAATGAATATTATCTTTGATTAAGCTTATTTTATTATTTATTGCTTTAAGCATCATTCGAGATTGCTTGGAAATTTCAGACTC
>JAKLIN010000022.1 GCA_022709585.1 Nanobdellota archaeon
TTTGTTTGAGTTCTTGTTGAATGGCGCGCGCGCTGAGCATAACCTGAACCTCTAAAACTAGATTTTCTTTCTTCTCCGAATCTTCTTGCTCCGCCTCTGTTGAATCTTTTATCTCCGCCAACTTTTCCATAGCCTCTGTCACGGAAATCTGCAAAGACTTTTGGAATATCTTGAGGAATCTCTTTTCTTTCAATCTGCAATGAAGGGTCCATCATAACTCTTCTTAAATTATCATAATCTCTATCGGTTACGATGCTAATTGTAACTCCTTTTTTTCCTGCACGAGCTGTTCTTCCAATTCTATGGATATATTCTTCTGAGGTTTTTGGAACATCATAATTGTAAACTCTTGTAACTCCAGAAATGTCTAATCCTCTTGCAGCAACATCTGTGCAAACCAAGATGCTGGATTTATTGTCATAAAATTGCTGAATTATTGTATTTCTTTTTGTTTGAACTAATCCTCCATGGATTGCTTGCGCACGAATTCCTTGTCTTTTCAAGTTTTCAACAACCATATCAACATTTTTTCTTGTGTTACAGAATACCATTGAAATTCCAGATTGTTCTTCTTTAAGCAAATAAACTAGCAAAGAAAACTTCAAATTTCCAGGAGTGTCATAAAAGTACTGCTGCAAATGTTTTGAATCAAGATATTGTTCAACTACAACATGAACAGGTTCTTTCATGTATCTCTTTGCGATGTAATCAACATCTGCTGAGTTTGTAGCTGAAAATAAAAGTGTTTGACGCTTAATTGGGCATTGCTGGATTATTCTTTCAACATCGGGGATAAATCCCATGTCAACCATTCTGTCTGCTTCATCTAAAACAAGTATCTTTAAATTAAAGAAATCAAAGCTTCTTCTTTCAAGATGGTCAAGAACCCTTCCCGGTGTTCCTACAATAACTTCTGCATCTTTCGCTTTATCAATTTGATTTTGTATTCCGACACCGCCGTAAACTTCTAAGACAGTTATTCCTGTTTTTTTCGCAAAGTTTTGTATTACTTTTGCAATTTGCTCTGCTAACTCTCTTGTAGGTGCTAAAACTAAAGATTGAATTCCTTTTCTTGGCAAAACCTTGTCAATTATTCCTGCAGCGAAAGCTAGAGTTTTTCCTGAACCTGTTGCAGCATTTCCAATTACATCTTTTCCTTGTAAAACTAAAGGAATTGATTTTTGCTGAATTTCACTTGGTTCTTTGAAATCCATTTCTTGAATTACATCAAGTAATTCTTGTTTTAATCCTAATTCTTTGAATTTTTCTATGCTTTCCATGTTAATCTCTAATTAACTTCATCTTGAATAATTGCACATAACAGAAATAGAACAAGTCTATTTCATACACGGTAACTATCTTATTTTAATGTTAATCTATTTTATTTAACCGAATATGATATTTTTCATGTATATTTAAAGGTATTGATTTCTGATATGATTTCATACAGCAATCTTTATAAATAAAGCAAGTGAAAATTAACTGCAATGGAAAATAAAAGAGATTTACGAATGAATGCAGAAGATTCTTTTGACGTCTTAAAAGGATATTTGGGAAAGAAGATAAGAGTAGATTATTTTCAACTTGGATCGCCTTACTCAGAAGAATTAGTTTTAAAGAGGGTAAATGACTATGTAAATATATTAGCACGTTTTCCGGGAGGAAAGACTTCTATTAACTTTGTTGGCTATGAAAGCGTAATCCAGCAAATTTCTTCTACAGACGGGAAGATTTTATACGAAAATAAAAATGTTTCGGAGAAAGATGATTTTAAAACAAAAAGCAAAAAAGATTTAGAAGATTTGTTCTGTTCTACTTTTGGATTTAAAGGGCTTTCAAGTTTAGAACTCTTTAATCCAACAGAGACAGTTTCCGTTAATTCTAAAGATAAAAAACCTTGGTATTCTAGACTAGATAACTGGCCAAGAAAAGAATTTCTTAGATAATTTTTTAACAAATATTTTTTGAGTACATAAATCTTTAATAAGACTAATTGCTCTAACTTATTAGATGGTGAAGAAAAATAAATCCAACAAAACTTCTGAAAAACAGCCTTGTTGCCGTAGATATGAAATTATTGAAGGAGTTCAAATGTGGAAACTGCCTCGTTTCATTCAATTTTGTTACGGTCTTTTTCCCAATGACGACTATTGTAGTATTGATACTCGAAGATTTAGGCGTAGGAACTCTAAGAAAGCAAGAGAGGATCTGGAAAACTTACTAACTAAAGAGAATCTTCCTTTAGATTTTTTAAAAGTAGTTCGTAATGAGTATAAATTTGATAACCTGGTTTCAAAAAGAGATCTAACTGAATCTCAATATCATACTTGCGAAATAATTGCTAATTTGATCTCTTCAAATAACTATCCCGAAGCAAACACTTGGCAAGCTTATCTTAGTCTGGATCATTCTGATGATTTCTAAAATATCATCTAAATCTTTAATAATCATCAAATCAAGAAATTTTGATGCACGAAAGAAAAAGAATCGGTGTTGATTTGGATGGAGTTGTCTATGATTTTGTTAGATATTATGATTTATTTTTAAGTTTAGAAGGGCATAAAGTTGATCCTACTCGTTTTGATAGAGGCGTGCTTGAAGAGCATATGAAAGATTACTACCTTAGCAGGTTTAGTGATTTGCATCCTTTTCTTTGGATTCCTCTTTATGAAAATGCTTTAAACTCTTTAGAAGAATTGTCTCAAAATTTTGATTTGTATTTTGTTACTGCAAGAAATTTAAGAATGAAGTTTGGAGAAAAGGATACTCTGGCAAGGCTCAAAAAAGATAAACTTCCTTGCACTAAAATCTTTTTTGATCACGACAAGGCAAAAATTGCAAAAGAGTTTGGATTGGCTTATTTTGTTGAAGATAATTTGCAAAATGCGAGAGATATTGTCGAAAAAACAAAATGCAAGGTTGGTCTTATCAACTGGGAATATAATCAATATTCAGATAATTCAAACTTGGAAAGAGGGACAATTGAGAAGATTAATCGTGTTAATGATTTGCCTGAATTTGCAAACTTCGCTCTCAATGATTCTGGAATTTTAGTGAGAAATTCTGATTTGATTACTGTTCCGGGATTGATTTAATTAATTTTTTAACTTTACAGAATCTTCCCAACAATGTAAGTGTCAATATATCTTCCGTCATCAGTTAACATAGCTTTCTTTTTTGTTCCTTCTATTTTAAAACCGCATCTTAATGCGAGTTTCCAAGAGGCTTTATTTTCTATTGCCATTTCCGCTTCTGCTCTTTTGAATCCTTTTTTCTTTGCAAATTTCAATGCTTCAGTTAACATTTTTGTTGCAATTCCTTTTCCTTGATAATCTGGATGAACACCCCAACCGAGTTCCCCTCTATGCCTAAGTCTACTATGATTCCCTCTGAATCCAAACCATAATGAGCCAACAATCTTATTCGTGGACTTATCTACTGCAACAAAATGATAACCTTCAGGATGTTTAGATTCTAATGATTTTTTAGTTTTTTCTACTTTATCTTGGGTTATTTTTCTTGTTCCAGTGTAATTGCTTGTTTTTCTCTTTAATCCTTCTCTTATAATATCAACAATTCCATACTCATCTCCGAGCTTAGCTTTTCTAATAATTACATCTGAAATCTCTTTTTTCATAGCCTATTTAGGAGAAAAGAGTTTTAATATTTTTCTTAGCTAGATTTATAAATATTGAAAACTATCGTTATCAATAGCTTTAAGATGGTGACAAAAACATTAAAGAAATTTTCTTTGCTTCCGGTTATTACTGTGAAAACAGAAGACACTGTAATCGAAGTTGCAAAAAAATTATGCGATTTTCAAGAAAGGCGTATTTTTGTTTTAGATAATAAAAAATTTCCAGTGGGAATCATTTCCATTGTGGATATTAATGATAGAGTTGTTGCCAGAGGGAAAGACCCTAAAAAAACAAAGGCAAAAGAGATTATGAGTTATCCTTTGACTTTAATTGCAGACATCAATGATTCTTCTCAAGAAATTCTTAAAAAGATGATACAAAAAGATAATTATTATGTGCCTGTTGTTGAAAAAGGGATTTTGAAAGGGCTTATTACTTATGCTACACTCATGAAATCTTCTAAGAAATAAAATGGCAAAAAGTTTAGAATCTTTAACTGAAATTTCTTCAGGAGGCATACATCCTGCATTAACTCAGTTCTTAGATTCAATTCCTCGGTCTAAAAGAAAAGAAGAGTTAACTCAAGATTTGCAGCGAGTTTTTTCTGGCTATAATGATTCCTTAAAACGAAATATCCCTCCTGTAAGAAGAGCAACAATTTTAGAGCAATCTTATGGATTTGTTCCTTCTGAACAAGAGTCTCAAAACAAGAACCCTAAAGCAATGCTTAATCAAAGGCTGTATTCTAATCCTGGAAGACAATATTCTTATGTTAATGGAATTGTCGGAGACAAGAAAAAACCTAATGAAATAAAAAAAGAATTAGGAAAAGCATTAGGCTACACTGTCACTTCTGGGTTGCCTATTATTGGAGCTGGAATCGGATGGAACTTAGCAAATAACTGGTATAAAACTCAATCCGCAAAAAGTCTTACAGATAAATTAGGGGACTCTTTTGATAAACCTTGGTGGAAATATCTTTGGTTCGGGGGAACTAAAGAGGCATTAAAAGATACAGGAGAGCTTTTAGCTAAAGCAGGACTTCAAGCTTTATGGGGGGCAGCTAAGACTCCATTATTATATGCCATAGGGGCATATGCTGCTTACAAAACAATTGGTTATTTCATTAAAAGAAGAAAAGAAAAAAAATTAGAACGCGAAGAGGTGGAAAAACTTGAAAGGATGAGGAATGATTTTTTACTTCAAAGCAGGAGGGTGAATGCTTAAAATGGCAGTTTTTGAAAATTTAAAGAAAATTTCTTGGAAAGATTTAAGCAAATCTGCAAAAGTAATTCTTCCTATTTTTAAAAAAGATAGCATTTCAGAATTTGTAAATGAAATTCTTAGAGAAGATGAATCTCTTAGAAATCATCTGATTTTAAATCCGCATTATCGCCCAATTCTGGAGCAAGAAGCTGCCAAAACTTTCAATGAATACGCGGGAATTATCAAGGGTTCTAAATTAGTTGACAGCTGGGACAGAGTTACAAGCGCAATAGGAATGACTGCAGACGCATTGGGAATTGTTTCCGGAGGGCTTGGAAATGTTATTTCTGGGCTTGAAGAAATTCCAGAGTTGATTCCTAAAGCGGTTTATGCTGTTTATTATGGTAAAAAAACAAAAGATTGGAAATCTATTCCTTACTGGAGTGCAATGGAAGCTGCTTCTTTTATTCCGGGCGTGGGAGATGCTATCGATATGACAAATATTTATGTGGACAGAGCTAGAAAAGCAACAAAAGAAAAAGTTAAACAAAATATGAGAAAAATTTTAGAATCTGATTTGGAAAAGAAAGTGAAACATTAATTCTCAATCTTATACAAAATTTTATAAATCCTTCTTATTTACTTTTGGTTAAAGGTGAAAAATGAATAAAAGAGGATTATTGGAAATTCTGGCAATATCCATTTTAATATTCTTGCCTCTCACACTTGCGTTTTCTGGAAGCGGAGAAGGAACTGCTGGTTCTTCATATAATATTACTAACTGCACTCAGTTGCAAGAAATTAATAACAATTTAACTGCGTATTATCAGTTAACTTCTAATATTGATTGCTCAGATACAATTAACTGGAATACTGGCGCAGGATTTATTCCTTTAGGAAATGAAATTTCCCTGTTTACAGGTAGCTTTCAAGGAAATAATTACAATATTAGTGGATTATATATTAATAACAATACTCGAGATTATTCTGGATTGTTCGGATATGTTTTAGGAGAAGTGAAAAATGTTCGATTAATTAATGTCAATATCACTTCTAAAGAGTTTGTTGGAGGAATTGCAGGATTATACCAAGGTTCAGCAAATCTTTCTAATGTTCACGTTTCTGGAGAAATAAAAGCTACAGGTTATGTTGGGGGGTTAACTGGATATCTTGAAGAAAATATTGCAATTTTAGATTCTTCGTCAGAAGCAAGCATAAATTCAACTTCTACTTACACTGGAGGTTTAGTTGGCTCTTCTTATACTGGAACTATAATTGAAAATAGCCACTTTACTGGAAACATTCAATCAACAGGAAATTATGCAGGGGGAATTGCTGGAATTTTTTCAGGTTTAAGAATCACTAATTGTTATTCTACTGGAAATATAACTACAACCAAAGCTTATGTTGGAGGAATCGCCGGAAAGTTTGATGGGGGGGCCGGAGCAACTATTTCTAACTCTAATAATAGTGGAAATATCACCGCAAGCAGTTCTTATGTAGGAGGCATTGTTGGATTATTCGGAGAGGGTGATGTAACTAATTCGCATTCCACAGGGCACATTAATGGGAGAGGATATGTCGGAGGACTTTTCGGAAGTTTTGGTGAAGGAGATATTATTAATTCTTATGCAACAGGGAATATAGACGGAACAGACGACTGCGTTGGAGGATTAGTTGGAGAATTTGTTATAGGGCAAATATTAGGTTCTAATGCAAGTGGAAATGTAAACTCTTCTGCAGGATGGTATGTTGGAGGATTAGTTGGAGAGTTTTATGAAGAATGGGGTGCAGGGTATGCTTATTTAATTTCTAATTCTCATGCTACCGGAGATGTTCAAGGTTATTCTCAAGTCGGAGGATTAGTTGGAGATTTTTACACTGGAAATATCACAAATTCTTATGCGACAGGAAATGTAATAGGGGGAGATGTGGAAGTTGGAGGATTAGTTGGTTATTTTATGGGGTTAAACATATCGGATTCTTATGCAACAGGAAATGTAAACGGAATAGGGGATTCTACAGGAGGTTTAGTTGGAAAATTTGATTCAGGATTATTTATTTCAGATTCTTATGCAACAGGAAATGTAACTGGGGGAGGAGAATCTACGGGAGGATTAGTTGGAAAGTTTGAAGGTAATCTTCTTGAAGGAACAGATGAGGAAATTAGAAACTCGTACGCAACAGGAAATATTAACTCTGTGGGTGATTATACTGGGGGTTTAGTTGGATACTTTTCTGGAGATACAATCACTTCAAGAGTGCGCGCATCTTATGCGACAGGAAATGTCAGTTCAACAGGAGATTATGTTGGAGGATTAGTCGGATATTTTTACGGAGCAATAAATGAAACATATGCAACTGGAAAAGTTAAAGGAGAAGGAATTCAAGGGGGTGTTGGCGGGCTTATTGGTTCATTCACCGGAAGAATTCTTTCTGATTCTTATTCTTCTGGAGATGTTGAAGGAGTTATTAATACAGGAGGATTAGTTGGGATAGCTTCTTCTGGAGGAGAATCAACTCTTGTAAAAAATTCTTATGCAACAGGGCAAGTTAATGAATCTGCTACAAATGTCGGAGGATTTGCAGGACTTCTTTCCGGAGGAATTTTAAATGATGTTTACTGGTATAACAGAAGCACAACTCTAGATTGTTATTCTGGAGGAAATGAAAATTGTACTGCAATTTCAACTTTGAATTATTTTTATAACTATGAAAATTCTCCAATGAATCTTTCTTTGGAAACAGGATGGAACTTTAGCGTTTGGGATGAGATTTACAATGATACAGATTATCCAATCTTGCAATGGCAAGGAGCAACAATTCCAGACACCACTGCGCCAACTTATGTTTATGCTGCAGAAAATTTAAACACAACTCTTGCAGGCCAAGCTGTTTTATTCTCTGTTTTATGGAATGATACTGTTTCTCTTCATCCAAATGGGCAATACATCTTCTCAACAAATAATACTGGAACTTGGGTAAATGATACTGCTGTCAATTTCACTTCAACGCCTGAATGGGCTAATATCACAAAGACATTAAACTCAACTGAAGGAATTAAAATCGGTTACTTGTGGTATGTTAAAGATAATTCTGGAAATTGGAATGCAACAGGAATGAACACTTTGACAACAAGCCAGTTAGAAGAAGATGAAGAAAATGAAGATGGAGAAGATTCTAGTGTGAGTTATTCTTCTCCAAAAATTTATCCCGTAGAAGAAGAGGATTTAGCTCAAGAAAATGATTTAGAATTAAGAAGAGGGGATAAAATTGTGGTTCCTAAAGAAGAAATTAATTACACTTTAAGATTAGACAAATTCAATTCCAGCGAAGCTACTTTAAGAGTTGATAATATAACAAATGGAACTAATAATCCGTTTTTGGTCAGATTGCCTCTCGAAATTCCTCAGGATTTAGATTTAAATTCTGATTTAATTCCAGATGTTACTGTAGTTTATTTAGGAACAAAAGAAAATTCAAATAAAGCAAGAATTTCTATCACTGGAAGTTCTATTTCTTCAGGGGCAGAGTTTATTCCAGAAAAAGAGATTCCTCAAGACAAACCACGATTTAAATTTGATTACAAGCTTTTGATTATCCTAGGAATAATTTTCATTATTTCTTTTATCATTTTTTTAATTGTTTCTAAGGACTCTAAGAATAAAAAAAGAAGCATTCATAGAAGATAATTGGGTTGTATTTTATTTGTTCTTTTCTTTCAAACTAAGATTTATAAATCTCTTCAGCTTATTATAAATATGAAAAAGTTGTTGATAGAATTCAAAGAATTCTTGCAAGAGTACAAGGTAATCGGATTGGCAATTGCTTTGATTATAGGTACAGCAGCTACAGCTTTGGTTAAATCCATTGTTGATAACTTAGTTATGCCTATAATAACTCCATTCATACCCGGAGGAGCATGGCAAACAGCTACTTTCTCTATTGGGCCAATTGTAATTGGATGGGGGGCATTGCTTGGGGCAGTTATTAATTTCTTGATAATTGCTTGGGTTGTGTTTTTGGCTGCAAAGATGCTCTTGAAAGAAGACAAAGTTACTAAGAAATAAGGTTATGAAAATCCTTATAAAATGATAATTTTTAGCTTGTAGCATGCACTATCATTTAATTTTAACTGAGCTTTGCAACTCGCAATGCAAATATTGCTATGAAAAGTCGATGCAAGAGTTTGAGAATGGTTTAGAAGAGAAATTTGAGTTTGACTTTTCAGAGCCAGATGTTTCTGTTTTAGACTTAACTGCCTTGAAAAACTTCTTAGCTAAAGATAAAAATGCTGTTTTGATTTTTTATGGCGGAGAACCTTTGTTGGAATCTGAAAAAATAAAGAAAATTATTGATGAAATTAATGTTCCTTTCAGGATGCAAACAAATGCTAAAACTCTTGATAAACTGCCTATAGAATATGTAAATAAGATTGGAAAGATACTTGTTTCTATTGATGGAGACAAGCAACGAACAGATTACAACAGGGGTAATGGAACCTTTGATTTAGCAGTAAAAAACGTTAGATGGGCTCGTGAGAATGGATACAAAGGAGAATTTGTTGCTAGAATGACTCTTTCTGAGTTTTCAGATTTGTTCGAACAGGTTAAGAATTTACTGGACTTAGGTTTGTTTGATTCAATTCACTGGCAACTTGATGTTGGTTTTTACAAATTTGACTACAATAAACAAAGAGTTGAAAATTTCTTAAACGAATATAATAAAAGCCTCACAAAACTCGCGAATTTCTGGCTTTCTGAAATGAAAAAAGGCAAGGTGATTAAGATTTACCCTTTTATTGCAATAATTGATTCGCTATTAAAAAACGAGAAAACATTATTGCGATGCGGAGCAGGACACGCAGGTTATGCAATTTCAACAACAGGAAAACTTGTTGCTTGCCCAATTATGAATTGCATTAAAAGCTTTGAAGCTGGAAATATTAATACTAATCCTTCTGAACTAAAGAAATTTGATATTCTGAAATGCAAGAGCTGTTCTCATGTTGATTTATGCGGAGGAAGATGTTTGTACTGGAGAAGCGCTGAACTTTGGCCACAAGAAGGTGATGACTTGATTTGCAAGAGCATTAAATACTACTTAGATGAAATGAAAAGAATATTTCCTGAAATTCAGAAACTTATTGAAAATAAAACAATCTCTAAAAAAGATTTTGAGTATGAAAAATATTTTGGTCCTGAAATTATTCCTTAAAATTAGTTAGATTTATTTAAACTTATGTTCATATTTTTTCAAATCAAATTTGTTATCTTTGGAAATTTCAATTCCTTCCTGTTTTAGCATTT
>JAKLIN010000023.1 GCA_022709585.1 Nanobdellota archaeon
CAGGCAAGGCTGATTCTCCGCTTTCTGTTTTAAAAATAATTTCCCCGTTAATTTCTTTTGCTTGACTCCCCACTGAAATCTCAAGTTCTATTTTTTCACTTGAATTGGATTCTAAGTCTATTTGACTTTCTTTTACTTTGATGTAATCTTTCAAATTGTCTGAAACACTTATGTTAGTGCTATCGAAATCTTCTTCACAAGGATTGAATGCATAAAAAAATCTCGTTGTTTTTGTGTTTGTAATTAAACTTTCTAAAATTAACCCGGAAATTTCAAACTTTACAAGTTTTTTATCACAGTTGCTTAAATCTGGGCTAAAAGGATTTAATGAATCGATATAAACCGGGATTATATATTCTGTATTCTCTGAACTTATTGTAAGATTATTCCATCCTTGAGGGGTAATGCTTGGAATTAAAACTTCTATTTCTTTTGTTTCCTCATAATTTAATTGAACTGTTTTACTAATCTTACCAAAAGAACGGGTAACATCCAATTTTTTGTCTTTCAAGTTAGTAATTCTTACTAAGAAGTTTTTATCTGTTTTCAAAAATCTTGGTTCCACTAAAAAATCTGCAGTTTGATTATTAATTGAAAAAGGAATAACAATATCATCAGATTTAACTTGCATTGAAGAAGAATATTTAACTTTTTCAATAACTAAAGAATAATTTCCCTCAGATTTTCCTAGCAAAGAGCCAGAGATGTAAAATACGTCTTCTATTTTTTGAACAGTTGGCTCAAAAGCAACCCTGGTATGTTCTTGGTAAAGTAAAACGTTTTGAGAGGTGATTTGATCAATAAAATTTCCAGAAACTTTTGCGAGCAGTGTTTCCCCTTGAGAAAACTCAGGTTTTATTTCAAATTCAATTGCAGAAATAAAACAAGAACTTATTAAAATTAGAAATAAGAAAACAAAATATAATTTTATGCTTTTAAGGTTCATAGCTTAATTAAATAATTAGTCTTAATAAAGTTTATTGGAAAAGAAACCTTATTTGCCCATCTCTCTTAATTTTTTAAGAACTTCTTCAACTTCTGGCTGCGTTTGCTGTCTCACAATTCTTCTTTGAAGAACTTGATTTGGAGCTGCTGAAGGCTGAACCGGCCTGTTCATTGGCTGCTGTTGAATTGGCCTTCTTGGCATTTGCATTCCTGGGCCTGGACCATAAGGGGGGCTTCTTGGAGGGCGAGGAGGAAGATTTCCTGAACCTGTTCCTTTAGGGCTGTCTCCTTTGTTTTTCTTTAAGAATTTTTTAGATTTTAGTTTTAATATTAAATCTCTTAAGTTCTTTTTGAAAACAATTCCTAGGATAACTAAAACAATTAAGATTAACAAGATTATAATCAATGCAGAATTAGTTGATCCCTTTTCTACACAGCAAACATCTCCAGAGTAGGAGCAAGTTTCTTTTATTTCTTCTTCTTCAGAGCTACACTTAGTTTTACAAGTTCCCTCTTTTTTTGTGCAAGTTTCTTGTACTACGGGTGGCTTTTCTATCTTTACACAAGCAACCTCACAACAAGTGCTTGAATCTGAAACAACTAATTCGCTTCCTGCAGGACATTTTTCGTCAGATTTACATAAGTTTCCTGCTTTTTCTGCGCAAGTTGGAAGAGGCTTATTACAACAAATTGAAACTCCCGAGCAAGCTCCGCCTTCAATTTTTGTTCCTCCGTTGTTTGTACATTCTAATTGATTCAAGCAGAAACCGCTTAAAGAAGAACAGCTAGTTTGAGTGCTAGGAGAAGGGCTCTTTGAACCTTCTAAAGAATAAATGATAAAGGCAGTATCTCGGATATTTCCAGAATTCCAGCATCCGTCTGCTCCTTGAACTTTTAACAGCCAGCTAACTGCATTTGTTTTCTCTGGGGCATTGTTTGAAGAGAAAGGCAATAACGCAATAGCACTATCATAAAATCTGTTTCCAGAAACATCCCAATAAGATTGCCCTGAAACTGTTTTTTGTTGAGCTAATAAATCTGTTCGATATTTTTGGGAATTTGTTAAAATGTACAAGAAAGCATTAGGAAGATACTTCTGATTTTCTGGCTCATCTGCGAAAGTGATTAAGTAAGGCAAATAAGAAGAAACATTTTTTCCAGAAGCGCTTAATGCAAAAGTTGCCCATAAACTATCTTTGTAATTGCAAGAAGTTTGACCAAAGCAGGATGAATCCACTTCTTCATTTAATGTTCCTCCAGGAGCAGAAGACTTAACAGACTCGGAGATATACAAAGTATCTCCATCTGTTTTTTTGTAAAGCTTTGTTGTTAAGAATAATTGGTCGCAAGAAATTGAGAAGCTAGTGTTATAACAAGAAGCAGTGTTTCGCACTTTTAATTTGTATTCATCTTCTAAGATTAAACAGCTTCCTGCACCTCTGCTTAATTTTTTTTCTTCATCAATTCTTATTGTATAAGGAGAGCTTCCAGAGTATTCAATTTTGCATTCTGCAGGTTCTAAAGTGTCTATTTGAATATACCAATCTAATTTTGTTGAAGGAATAGCTTGAGATGAAAGCCAATCTTGAGCTTTGGAATAACTACCTCCAGATTTAAACAAAGCTAAAATTGCTTGAGAAGTTGAAGTTATGGAACAGCTTCCAGAAGGCCAGCATTCTCCAGAATTTGAAGAATCCTCAAGGAGAGAAGTTTTGCAAGCTCCATTAGATAAGTAAGCAAAGATCTTTTCCTCTAATGAAATTGTTGAACAGTCTTTAGTTTTTTCAGTAACGCAAGATTTAGCATTTGAAAGTTTTTTTGCATAATCTGAAAGATTCGTGGGAGAATCTGCTGCAGAAACCAGATAAAAAGTTAGAATTACAAAAGTAAATAAAATAGATAACAACACCTTTTTTTTCATGCCAGATTAAACGCTTTCTAGTTTTTAAAATTATCCGTATATTTTCGCTATTTCGTTTCTTGTTTTTTTATTTCCGGCTTTTTTGAAACTCTTTTTTTCGGCGCACTTTTTGGTTTTTTCATTTCAGAAAGTGATTTTTTTATGAAATAATTAACTGGATTTTTGTAGTTAAGTTCTTCTTGATTAGGAATTATTCCAATTCCTCTGTAATAATCTTTATCAAAATTGGGGGGAAGAACAGGCGCTTTGCGATAACTCCATTCAATTTGGGTGTTGATGTAACCTTCATCAAGCTTAGGATTATTTTTTTGATTCCATTCAAACAATCTTTGCTGAGTTGCTGGCTTTTCTGAACCAATTGAATGCAAGAAGTTTATCAGAATGAACAATGCTCGCTTTTTTCCATCTTCCAAACCTTGAAGTATTTTCTGAAGCGAAGGTGGAAAGTTGTTATCTGAAATCTTTTCGATTTTAATGACTGGCTGCGAAGAGCCGGAAGTGTTGAAAGAGCCGGATGAAGTTGAACTAAAGGCTTTCTTTTCTATTTCTTTTTTTGGCTCGTTTTTCTTAGCCCAATCCAAAGATTCCATTAAAAGCTTGGAAGCTTCTCCTTCTATAGAATCAGGCATAAAGTTTCTTACTTCTTTTATTTTCAATGCATTTGCATCAGGGGGTTCAAATTTTTCAAGTTCATTTAATTTAAGAACAACACTTGCCAGCGAAGTTTTTTCATGAAGAGAGTAAGGTGTTCTAAACAAGTGCCTTGGCGAAACTAAAACTAAATCCAATCCCATTAGCTCAAACAAATCTATTTCCACTGTTCTTGAAAAATTATTTGGATTTTCTTTTGAGCTTATTTTGCATTTCTTGCATTCATAAATTTTTTTTGATTTTGATTCATTTAGTTCCAGAATTTTTCCGCAATCTGAGCATTTGTAAACTTTTCCCGAGTTAAATTCCTCCAGTT
The DNA here is from genome assembly GCA_022709585.1 of Nanobdellota archaeon. Lineage (GTDB taxonomy): Archaea > Nanobdellota > Nanobdellia > Pacearchaeales > GW2011-AR1 > JAKLIN01. The sequence continues at coordinate 3,834 of JAKLIN010000023.1, forward strand.
TCATTTTTTTCAATTCTTCTCTTCTGCATCTTGGGCAAACAAGCGCTTGCAGATAAGTTTCTTCTGCAATTTCTCCGCAATTGTTGCATTTTATTCCTTTACGAATTTTCACATCTTTGAACTGAGAATAAAAATCTTCAGGGAGATTTTGCTTTAACTCTTTTTCAGCTTGAATTCTGAGAAATGAAACAATTTTTCTTGGAAGCTCTGGAAAAAGCTCGCTGGTTTTTTGCCCTGCTATTTCTTTAGGAAAAGCTTGAGAGGGAACAAGAATATGAAAACCTTTGTTTCCGCTGAATTTAAGTCCGATATTTTTTATATTAAATTTTTGCAAAACACTTATTATTGCTTGAGCTGCTTTTTTACTGTAATCAAACCATTTGCAATCAATATCAATAAGCAAGTCCCAGTTTGTTCTAAGTTTCTTTAAGTCTTCTTTTTTTTGCTCTAATGAAAGCTCTAAAGGATCTGTCCAAATTTCTTCAGAACAGTGAAAAGAAGTTGCGCCCCGCTTTACAAGCTCAAAAAGGTCATTGGGATACTGAAATGTGTCTGGGCGCTTTCCAAAACCTTCAAAATACCTTGGAACAACTTCTCGGTTTTTACAGAATTCAAAAATTGCATTCTGAATTTCTGGGCGAGAATAGTATAAACTTGTGATTTTTCTAATTCTTTCTTCTTTAGGATTAGTGGAATTTTCTTCCATGTTATAACCTAACCGGAAATCTTTATATAATTACCCCATCTGAAAAACCATAATACTTAAAAGTTAGAAGACTTTGAAATTAAAATGCTTATTAAATTAGAAAATCCGGTTTTGCTGGCTAAGGCTATTGACATTATGTCTGAGCTTGTTGTAGAGGTGAAACTCAAAATAAACAGTTCTGGAATGGGAATAACTGCAATTGACCCTGCTAATGTTGCGATGGTTAGTTTCAAAATTCCAAAAGAAGCTTTTGCGCAGTTTGAGGTTAAAGATGATTCTTTAGGAATAAACTTAGACAGTTTGAAAAGAATTTTGAAAAGATGCGGTTCAAACAGCACGCTTTTCTTGGAACAAAAAGATAATACTCTAGTAATTAATATCCATGATAGAATCAAAAGAAGTTTTGTTTTAAGTTTGATTGACATTGAAAAAGAAGACAAAGAAATGCCTGACTTAGATTACAATTCCAGAGTTAAGCTTAATTCAGCTGACTTTGTGGATTCCATTGAAGATTGCATTGTTGTTTCTGATGCTTGCTCTTTTATTATTAAAGATGGAAAATTCGTAATTGAATCCAAGGCGCTTAACTCTGCTCGTTCTGAATTCTCAAGCGATGAGGCAGAAATAATTGCTCAAGATTGCAAATCAAGATACAGCTTGGAGTATTTGCAAAAGTTCTTGAAAGGCGCAAAGTTATCTGACAAAACAACTTTGAAATTTTCAGAAAGCCATCCTTTGCGAATGGATGTTAAAGCTGAAAACTTGGAATTAAGCTTTATTCTTGCTCCAAGAGTTGAAACAGTTGATTAAAACTAGTTTTTATCGGATTAAACCTGAGAGCATTCTCCTATTATTTAAACAAAGAATTTTTAAACAAAAATATCATGTAAAATATATGTATAATAAAAGAGGACAAGTTACATTATTCATAATTCTAGCAATAATTCTTGTTGGAATTGTAGCACTATTTTATTTTATGTTTCCAAGAATAAAAACTACTTTTGAAACTCAAATTCAAAATCCAGAAACTTTATTGCAAAATTGCCTTAAAGACAAAATTGAGGATACTGTGAATACTATTTCTCTTCAAGGGGGAAGCATCAACCCAGAATTATTTTATTTGTACCAAGGAAATAAGGTAAGATATCTTTGTTACACTGAAGAATATTATGCTCCTTGCGTTATGCAACAAGTCTTTTTAGAAGAGCAAATTGAAACAGAAATCAAAAATGAAATTCAAGCTGAAGCAAACAGTTGCTTTGACAGGCTTGAAGAGTCTTTCAAATCTAGCGGATACGATGTTGAACTTACTCGAGGAGAATTGAAAGTGGACTTATTGCCTAAAATTGTTTTAGTGACTTTCAATAACAAACTTGTTTTAAGCAGAGGCGGAAGTTCTCAAGTTAAAGAAAAATTTGATATAATATTAGACAATAATCTTTATGAATTGGCAGGCATTAGCGGAAGCATACTTGAGTGGGAAACTCAATATGGAGACACTGAAACCACATTGTATATGACTTATTACCGAGACTTGAGAGTTGAAAAGAAAAAGCAGGATGATGGAACAACAGTTTATATTTTAACTAACAAAAAGAATCAAAATAAATTTCAGTTTGCTTCAAGGAGTGTTCCTTGGCCTCCAGGATATGCTTAATGAAAAATAAAAATTTAATTTTTAGCTTTGTAGGATTAATTTTTTTATTTGGAATAATATTTAATTCTTATTTCATTTCCGCAGAAACATTATACTGCGCAGAAAAAACAATAAGCGGCGCTTGGTGCCAGAATGTTCCTTTTGAAAAAGTGGATACAAACTTTCAATATGCAGAAACTTCCTGCCAGGCAACTTATTATTGCAAAACTGGAACTTGCGTAAACAGCAACGAAGGAGTTTGCTCTTCAAATGTTCCAAAAAAAGTTTGCGAGCAATCCAAAGGTGTGTGGGATGAAAAAGCTTCCAAGGATATTCCTTTATGTAACTTAGGCTGTTGCTTGCTTGGAAATCAAGCTGCTTTTACAACTCAAACAAGATGTGGAAAACTTTCTTCAGATTATAATTTGAATATGACTTTTAGAAAAGATATCACAAATGAAGCTCAGTGCATTGCAAGCGCTTATCCATTGATAAGAGGCGCTTGCGTTTCAGACAGCGAATTCCAAAAAACATGCTCGCTTATTACTAAAGAGGAATGCAATAAAAGAATTGCAACTGCTTCTGGGGGAATTTCAGTTTCTTTCCACGAGGGACTTTTGTGCTCTGCTCCTTCTTTGGGAACAAATTGTTTGCCAAGCAACAGAACAACTTGTGTGGAAGACAAAGAAGAAGTTTACCTTTTAGACTCTTGCGGAAATATTGCAAATATTTATGATTCAGAAAAAATGAACTCGCCTGAATATTGGGAAACCATACAATCTGGAAGAGAATCTTGCGAATTAACTTATGATAATCAAGGAAATCCTACAAATTCTGATGTTTGTGGAAATTGCAATTATCTTGATGGAAGCACCTGTAAAGCTTCTCAAAGAACAGATTCAATTAAGCCAGAAGTTGGAGAAAATATTTGTGCTCCATTGAATTGCGAATGGAAAGGAAAAACATATCTTCACGGAGAAAGCTGGTGCGAAACAACCGGAGAAGCTGGAAATGAAAATCTTGTTGGAAGCGAACATATTTTAATGAAATGTTATGATAGCGAAGTTCTTGTTGAGCCTTGCGCTGCTTTCAGACAAGAGATTTGCAGTCAAAGCAGCATTAATGGATTCGGTGTTTCAAGTTGTGTTGTAAACAGATGGCAAGATTGCATTTCTCAAACCAGTCAAGAAAATTGCGAAGATTCTGACAAGAGAGATTGCGCTTGGACAGAAGTTTCTGGAATTGTAAATTTATCTTCAAGTTTAATTGGATTAGGCAATTTAACAGGCGGAGCAGCTTGCATTCCAAAATACACTCCTGGATTAAGTTTCTGGAAATCTGATGCTAGAGCTGAACAAGCTTGCAGTGTTGCAAGCAATTATTGTGTTGTAAAAATGAAAAGAGGAATTCTTGGACAATTATTGAAATGGGATACTTGGAGATGCGAGCAAGGAATGATTGATTCTCTTACTGGAACAGACAACAATTGCGAATGTGTTACTGATCAGGATTACTGGAAATCAGAAGTAAACAAATTATGCTCTGCTGTTGGAGATTGCGGAGTTACAAAGAATTACCTTGGAACAATTGGAGAGCTTAGTGAAATCAAAGTTGATAAAATTCAAACAGGAAAAGACGCGGAGACAACTGCAGAATAATAAAATAATCAGAATAATAATCAAAATAATTGAAATACAAAAATAAAATAAAAATGAACAAAAAACAAATTCAAAAAGAGAAACAAGTGCTTGCATTAACTCAGATATTCACAATTGTGATTAGCTTGTTTGCTTTCTCCTACATCCTCGGAGATAATTTGAAATTTGTGAGTGCTGATGAACCTGAACCTCCTTCTTCTTGCGAAACAGATTTAGACTGCGGCTCAAGGGAAGATTTCAATAATTATTGTGGACCACAAAAAAAATGCATTACATTTCAAGGCACAGATAAACAACGTATAGGTGGAATCTTTGATGAACGAGGAGGTACTCTCAAACCTAGTGGAAAATGTATTTTTGATGTAGAATGTGCTTCTTATCTCTGCGATGAAACTGAAAATTGTGCCCCAAGTTTAAAGACAGAAAGTAAGGAGGGAGATGGCCAAAAAATAACACTCCCCATTCCGGGAAGTCAACAGAACTCCGAGAATTTAATAGAAATGTGGGAAACAGTTCAAACAGGAAAAGAGATTTATAACTCTGTTTTGGGTAAAGGTGCTGAAGATACTCTCCCCTTATTAAATCCAGATTCATTGGGAAGTATGACTCAACTTCGACTTCTTGAGTCTCAAATGGGAACAAAGTTTACTGCTGAAGAATTGGCTGCGATTGAAAAGGGAATTAAACGTACAGAATCTCCAATTGGCTCGTGGATTACAGAAAAATTGGGGTATCAAATCTTTGGCGAAGAAGCTGCATTTGGATTTGCAGAAGTTACAGTTGGCTCAATCCTGAAAGGAGCGGCATGGGCAGCAGGAGCATATGTTGCTGGTAAAAAAATAGGTGAGATGATGGGATTAAGCGAGTATAATTCTCAGTGGTTAGGACTTTCTGCAGCAGTTGGATTTTTTGCATTTCAATCAGGTATTTCTGGAGGAATTGCAGGATGGTTAGCAGAGTCAGGAGTAACTGCAGCATTGGGATTAGGTTCTGTAACAATGGGGACTCTTACAGCAGGTGTTTCAATTGTAATTGGAGCAATTATTTTCGCAGTAACTTACAGAGAAGAAAAATATGAAGTTTATTCTGTTACATGCTCACCTTGGCAAGCACCTCTTGGAGGTAAAGAATGTGAAAGATGCAATGACGGAGATTTACCTTGCACAGAGTACAGATGTAAGAGTCTCGGCCAAGCATGTGAATTAGAAAACAAAGGAACAACAGAAGAAATATGTGTTTGGACTTCAGAAGGAGATATTGAATATCCTGAAATAACTCCTTGGAATGAAATTTTAACAGAAGGTTACGAATATAGTTCAGATACATCCATATCTCCTCCAGACAAAGGAGTAAGAATTGTAAGCAAAGCAGATTCTTCTGCTTGTGTTTCAGCATCAACACCTCTTAAATTTGGAGTTAGCTTAAATGAACCTGGAAGATGTAAAATAGATTCTGAAAGAAAAGATTCTTTTGAAGAAATGAGTTTCTTCATTGGAAACAGTCAAACATTGAAATACAATCACGTTCAAGAAATTAATTTATTGGACTTGCAAGCATTAAGAAATGAAAACACTTCAATTTATCAAAATGAAGAATTGAACTTGCATGTAAGATGCCAAGATGCAAATGGAAATTCCAACACTGCAACATTTGTATTCAGCTTCTGCATGGAACCTGGGCCAGACACAACTGCTCCACAAATAAAAGCAACAAGCATACTTAATGGAATGCCTGTTTCTCAAGGCAAAACTGAAGTTAACTT